>DASQXF010000305.1:0-8948 GCA_035639895.1 Xanthobacteraceae bacterium | reverse complement strand
GGCAGGGGAATCGCATATGGGTTTGAGGACTGTATTGCATTGTTCTGCAAGATGGATTCTGAGGACGACTCCCAAATCGCGGAGGGAGTCGGATGGGCAAATTCAGAAGGTTTTTTCGAAGAGTGCAGGATCCGCGTGCAGACAATGCGCGACACGATCTGGTCGAGCTGTTGGTCATTGCGCTGGCGGCAGTGCTGTGTGGGGCGGAGAGCTGCGCGGACATGGCCGACTTTGGCCAAGCCAAAGAAGGGCTGTTGCGACTGTTTCTGCGGTTGGAGCATGGGATCCCCAGTCACGACACCTTCAGCCGCGTGTTCCGTCTGCTCGATCCACAAGGCTTCGAGACCGCATTCCGGCGCTTCATGGCAGCCTTTGCCAAGGCCAATGGGCTCAAGCTCACGGGTGTGGTGGCCATCGATGGAAAGGCCTTGCGCAGTGCCTTCGAGCGAGGCCAGCGCAGCAGTCCGCTGCACTTGGTCAACGTTTGGGCGGTGCAGGCCCGCATCGCCGTGGCGCAGCAGAAAGCGCCCGCGCGCAACGAGACCGCGGGCGCCTTGGAAGTACTGGAACTGTTGTCGCTGGAAGGCTGCATCGTCACGGCCGATGCGCTGCATTGCCACCGCGCGATGGCCGCGACGATACTCGATCGTGGCGGCGACTACGTGCTCGCAATCAAAGCCAACCGGGGGCCACTGTTTACGACTGTGGTGCGGCAGTTTGCGCGGTCGGGCAAGCGCAGTGTCAGCGAACGGCGCGAACCCTCCACTCACGACCGGCGCGAAGCGCGACGCGCGACAATCATGCGCAACAGCAGCTTGGCTGCCGTCCACGGGTTCCCCGGCGTGGTTGCCATCGGCCGCGTCACCTCGCGCAGGCGCCTGCATGGGCAGCGTGCCGAGCCGCCCCTCGTACGCTATTACCTGTTGTCCAAATACATGCCCCCCACGCGGCTCTTGCAAGTCACACGCAGCCACTGGAGCATCGAGAACCAGCTGCATTGGGTGCTCGACGTTCATTTCGACGAGGATGGAAATCGAGCAAGAAAAGACAATGCTCCCGAGAACCTCGCCATCTTGCGCAGGCTCGCCCTCAACATCCTGCGATCCCATCCCGATCGCGCCTCCATACGTCGAAAAATCAAACGGGCTGGCTGGGACGATGCCTTCCTCATGGCCATCCTCAGTCATATGCGATAGCCCTGCCGCAAGCGGGGAGAGGTAAACCGCGCTCGTGATCGACCAGCAAACGATCACTGCGTGCCTCCGTCCATGCAACGCGCGACGATTTCCGCAAGCTTCTCGAAACTCTGCTCCAACGTATCGCCCGAGGTATCGAGCTCCGCGTGCGCGCGCGCATAATCGGCTTGCCGCGCGTCGAGAATGGCCACGAGATCGGCCATGGCCTCGCGATTCTGAGCCATGGGACGGAAATCGCCTTGCGCCATCACGCGACGCATGTGCTCGTCCGGCCGCGCCTTGATCCACACCGTGTGCGTGCGGCGCAGCAGCAGCGCATAGGTTTCGGCGTTCGACACGATGCCGCCGGCGGTGGCGATCACGGCCGCTTCGTGCCCGTCGATGACCCGCTCGAGGCAGGCGCGCTCGTAGCGGCGGAACGTTGTAACCCCTCCCATCTCGATCAGATCTGGAATGCGCGCGCCGTACTCCTGTTCGACCAAACGATCGAGTTCGATGAATGGGCAGCCGAGCGCACCCGCGAGACGGCGTCCCAACGTCGATTTGCCCGCGCCGCGCAGTCCAACCAGCGCGATCCGCCGTCCGCGATCGACCGGCGCATCTTGCCCGGCCCGGCTCTCGATCAGCTCGGCGAGCGCGGGAAGCTCGGCCAGCGGCACGCGGCCGAGGACATCGAGAATGTGCGCCATCGCCGCGGCGCGCCCGTTGCTGCGGGGCAGCAATTCCACGATCGGAACGTCGAGCGCTCGTGCGATCGATGCGAGGATGATCACGGAGGGATTGCCCTGCCCGCCTTCGATCTGCGCGAGATAGCGCTCGGAGGCGCCGGACGCCTGCGCGAGCTGGCGGCGCGTGATGCCGCGCTTGGCGCGGGACAGCCGCACCAGCTGACCGATGGCGGCAACGAACCCACGCTCGCCATCGCGTTGGAGCGCAGCGTCCGACCGCTTCATCTTGGCCTTGATTACCGGCACAACTACCGTCCGCTGGCACGCAATATAGTTCATGCACTATAGTGCAGGTCAGCCGGCGGCGTCAACCGCGCCCCTCCAGGAGCAGGCGTCTTTACAGCAGAGAAATCAGCGCTCAGGGCCGCTCGGCGCGCAGCTTGAACCGTTGGATCTTGCCGGTGGCCGTCTTGGGGAGCTCGGTGCGAAATTCGATCCAGCGCGGATACTTGTAGGCTGCCAACACGCCTTTGACGTGCTCCTGCAGCGCCCGCGCCAAATCCTCGCAGGACTTGTCGGCCGACTTGAGCACCACGAAAGCCTTGGGCTTGATCAGCTCGTCCTCGTCCGGCCAGGCGACCACCGCGGCCTCCAGCACATCAGGATGCGTGCAGAGCGCGCCTTCGACCTCGAACGGCGAGACATAGATGCCCCCGACTTTGAGCATGTCGTCGCGCCGCCCGCAGTAGACGTAGTAGCCCTCCTCGTCCCGGAGATATTTGTCACCCGAGCGCGTCCATTCGCCCAGGAAAGTGTCGCGCGACTTGTCGCGGTCGTTCCAATACATCACCGCGCTGGTGGGCCCGCGCACCTGCAGCTCGCCCATTTCACCTGGGCACGTGATCACGTTGCCGTCATCGTCGAGCAGGCGGATGTCGTAGCCCGGCACCGGCTTGCCGGTGGTGCCGTATTTCACCGCGCCGGGATAGTTCGAAAGGAAGATGTGCAGCATCTCGGTCGAGCCGATGCCGTCGAGCACGTCGACCCCGTAGCTTTCCTTCCAGCGCCGGCCGACGTCGGGCGGCAAGGCCTCGCCCGCGGACACGCAGCATCGCAGCTTCAAGTCGCCGCCCTTGGGCGCGGCTGGACTGGCGAGGAAGGCGGCATAGAAGGTCGGCACGGCATAGAACACCGTCACCGGATGCCGGCGCAGGATCGCGGCGACGCTGTCCGGGGTGGGACGATCAGGCGATAGAACGGTTGTCGCGCCGACTGCCATTGGAAACGTCATCGCGTTTCCGAGTCCATAAGCGAAGAACAACTTCGCCACCGAATAGCAGACGTCGCTTTCCTCGAGCCCCAGCACGCCGATGCCATAGAGATCGGCGGTCAGGCGCAAATTGCCATGCACATGCACAGCGCCCTTGGGCCTGCCGGTCGAGCCCGACGTGTAGAGCCAAAAGCACATGTCGTCGCGCGTCGTCGGCGCGGTATAGGGCTCGGGCCGCGCGCTCATGAGCAGATCTTCGAAACGGTCATGCCCGCACGCATTTTCGCCGGACACGATCACGTGGAGGAGATCTCCGCTCGATCCGATCAGATTGGCGAATTTCGGCAACAGCGCCTCGGAGACGACGAGGGCCTTGGCGCGGCTGTCGCCAAGCATGAAGCGGTAGTCGTCCTCGGTCATCAGCGTACTGACCGGAATAGGAATCACGCCCGCCTTGATGGCGCCGAGGAAGGCCGTGGGCCAGTCGATCGTGTCGAGCAGCGCGAGCAGGATGCGCTCTTCGCGTCGGATTCCGAGCGAACGCAGGACATGGCCGAAGCGATCCACGCGCTCGGCGAGCTGGCCATAGGTGCAAGTTCCGCGCGGGTCGATAAAAACCGCCTTGTTGGCGCGCCCAGCCTTGAGATTGCGCTCGATAATGTCGGCGGCGAAGTTGTAGCTGCGCGGAATCGCCTCGATGGCGGCGCGCGCATCGATGGTCGCCTTAAGCTTCGCGGCAGCATCGAGCATGGGCGCGTCCTCGGCGTGATCCGGTGGTGAACCGGCCATTCTTCGGGCGAATTATGCAAGCCGCCTCTGACTGCCGCAACGGAAAGCTTGCTATACTCGCGCCAACGCGGCGTCCGGCCGCGCCCCCGCAACAATAAAAATGCAGGAGAGGCCCCCATGGACGAAACGGTCCGCAAGATCAGCGCCGACGACATCAACCCGCGCTACAACTGGGGCCGGGCGTTGCCGGCGCTCGGCACCATGGGAGTCGACTTCGAAGAACGCGTCGATTACCGCCGGCTGCACCGTTACCGGCTCAGCCGCGTCAAGCAGGCGCTGGAAAAATCCGACCTCGGTGCGCTGCTCGTCTTCGACGTGAACAACATCCGTTACGTGACCTCGACAAAGATCGGCGAGTGGGAGCGCGACAAGCTCTGCCGGTGGGCGCTGCTCGCGCGCGACCAGGAACCTATCCTTTGGGACTTCGGTTCGGCCGCCGTCCACCACAAGCTCTATACTCCGTGGCTCAAGCCCGAGAACTGCAAGGCCGGTCTGATCGGCCTGCGCGGCACGGTCAATCCGGCGTTCGGATTGATGGAGCGCCACGCCAAGGAGATCGCCGCGCTCCTCAAAGAGGCCGGCGTGCACAAAATGCCCGTCGGCGTCGACATCATCGAGCCGCCGATGATGTTCGAATTGGAGAAGGCGGGCCTCAAGATCCAGGATGGGCAACAGGTGATGCTGGAGGCCCGCGAGCTCAAGAACATCGACGAGATCGCGCTGCTCAACCGTGCCGCCGCCATGGTCGACGGCGCCTATCACCTCATCAATGAAGAGCTCAAGCCCGGCGTGCGCGAGAACGACATCGTCGGCAAGGTCAACGAATTCCTCTACCGCCACGGCTCCGACGACGTGGAGGCGATCAACGCCATCTCGGGCGAGCGCTGCAATCCGCACCCACACAATTTCACCGACCGCATGTTGCGCCCGGGCGATCAAGCGTTCTTCGATATTCTGCAATCCTTCATGGGCTATCGCACCTGCTACTATCGCACGTTCAATGTCGGGCGGGCGACACCGGTGCAGCACGACGCCTACAAGAAGGCGCGCGAGTGGCTCGACAACGCGATCGCGCTGATCAAGCCGGGGGTCACCACCGACCAAATCTGCAAGGTATGGCCCAAGGCGCCGGAGTTCGGGTTTCCCGACGAAATGTCGGCCTTCGGCTTGCAATTCGGACACGGACTCGGTCTGGCACTGCACGAGCGGCCGATCATCTCGCGCGTGGTCTCACTCGATCATCCGACCGAGATCAAAGAGGGCATGGTGTTCGCGCTCGAGACCTATTGCCCCGCGACCGACGGCTATTCCGCCGCGCGCATCGAAGAGGAAGTCGTGGTCACGGATAAGGGCTGCCGGGTGATCACGCTGTTCCCGGCCGAGGAGTTGCCGATCAGCCATCGCTATTGAAGTTTGAGCTGGCCGCAGGCTCGAAACCTCTCCCCGCTTGCCGGGAGAGCGTAGGCGGCCTTCGGCCGTTCTTCGGCACTAAGAACGCCGATGCAAAAGCATCGGCTATGGCGCGAAGCGCGGCGGGTGAGGGGGAGTTGCAGCAGTGCGCGGCGCTAACTTGAAAAAGACCGAGCGCGCTCGCCACCTTCGTCGCGCCTCCACCAACGCAGAAAGACGACTCTGGAACCGGCTCCGCTCCCGCGCTCTCGGAGGGCACAAGTTCGTCCGACAAGAACCGATTGGCCCTTACGTCGTCGACTTCGCTTGTCGGGAGCAGCGCGTGGTCATTGAAGTCGATGGGGCCAGCACGCTACAGACAAGCGCGACGAAATACGCGACCAATGGCTCGCGGATCAGCGATATCGCGTTTTGCGGTTTTGGAATAATGATGTCCTACGTAACATCGAGGGCGTTCTGGAAACGATTGCAGCCGCTCTGGATGCCGAAGCTCCCCCTCACCCGGATCGCTGACGCGATCCGACCTCTCCCCGCAAGCGGGGAGAGGTAAGGCCTGTGGCGCTGCTTGCCATGCTCCTGCAATTGACAGTAGATACCGGCGCAGAGAACCACATGGAGGACTGATAATGCACATTCGTCGCGCCCAACCGAAGCTCCGGCCGATCGTGGCCACTGCCGCGCTCCCTGCCGCGCTCCTGGGCCTCGCGCTCGCGTTCGCGTCTTCGCCCGCCGCCGCGCAGGATTGGAGCCCGCAGCAGCGCGCGGCGTGCGAGCCGGACGCGACGCGGCTCTGCCAGCCGTATTTTCCGGACGTCAATCGTGTCAGGCAGTGCATGGCCCATTATCGTCGCTACCTTAGCCCCGCCTGCCGCGCTGTGTTCGAGGGCGGCGCGAGGAGGAAACGCTAGACCGACAACACGACGGCTAAGCCCTCGAGAGCGCCCACAGCGCGTGGGCGCGCGATCACGCGCGTTATTTTGTCAACGAACATGTCGTCGGGCCGCACCTATTTGTCGAGCGGCCGGCCGGTGCGATGGCCGACTTTGAGCGCCGCATCGTTGAGGCTGAGATCCTCGCGATCGGCGGGTAGCGAAATTTGCGCCGCACTGCGCGGGCGCACACGCGCGGTCCGCACAGCTGTCGTGCTCGCGGGCGGCAGCGGTAGGTGTGGACCGCCGATGCTGTTACCATTGCCGCGCGCGCGGTCGCGAGCGCGCATCGAGCATGGGAGGACTGCCATGGCGAGGAAGCAAGCAGACACCGTCTACAAGATTGTCGAGGTCGTTGGCGTAAGCGAGAAGTCCTGGGAAGAGGCGGGCCGCGCCGCGGTCGAGACGGCAGCCGGCACGTTGCGCGATTTGCGCGTCGCCGAAGTGACGCAGATGGACATGAAGGTGGAAAACGGCAAAGTCGCCGCATTCCGAACCCGCGTGTCGCTGTCCTTCAAATACGAAGCGTGAGCCCGAATTCACGCGATTTCACGCCCGCATTAGCGGACGGCAGCGCCTGACAAGGGCGCGGCCGCGGAGCCCGTCAAGGCGGCCCGCAGGCCGGGCCGACCCCGCCGATTATTGCCGCTAACTCATTGAGATGGCTGATCTTCAGGCCGCCCGCTTTGGGCATATGGCCGCAGCGCCGGCTTTTTTCCCACCGCTCTGAACCTTCCATCGCATTGGCGCGACTAAACATCGGGAGATCTTGGGGAGGGGGGTCGTGAACAATTTTTCGCTTTTGACCGCCGACCGCATGACCCACGTGAAGGTGGTGGCGGTGGCGCTTGTCTGCGCGATGGTCGGGATTGGCCTTGCCGCCCGCCTCAGCGACCAGTTGGCATTGGCCGACGCACGGCTCGAAGCCACGGTCATCAAGGCGGCCAAGCCGATCACCGCGTCGGCAGGTGAGCGCAGCACCATCCGCTAACCGTTTTCGTCTCTCAACCTCAGACTTTGCGCGCCGTCAGGCGCGCTTTTTCTTTGGCGGAGCAGATCGGACATAACGGTCTCTCGCGCGCCGACACGCCTGCGCAACCGCTGTCCCCGTCATTCGTCGAACTGCGATTCCGGGGGCGCCGGTGCTCGCGGCGGCGGGGCTCCAGGTACGCTGACACCGACGTGGCGCATCAGCTCGAGCGGCTGCAGGATCGACGGAAGGCGTTCCGGCACAAAACGCCACGCCGCCAGCAACACGACCACTGCGAGCACGAGGAGGCTCATCAAAATCGCGAATGCGCGCCAGCGTCTCAATTCGCGCTGAAGGCTCGCCGGCTCGACCGCTTGCGCCCGCGTCTCACTCGCGGGCTCGGCGACAGCAGCTGCCGCGGCCGCGACCGGTGGAGTAGGCATTGCCTCGACCGCGGATGTCGCCTCCGCTGGTGCAGGCTGCGCATCCGCAGCCGGCGCTGACGGCGCTTCCGAGATCGGGCCGGGGCTCGCTTCCGACACGCTCGTGAGTGTCACCTCCAACCCTGAGGGCGTCATCTCGCCTTGCGGAGGCGGCACCTCAGCTTGCTGAGGCGTCATCTCAGCTTCCCGGGGCGCCACCTCGGCTTCTGTGCGCCTCATCTCGGCTTCTGTGGGCGTCATGTCGGCTTCTGTGGGCGTCATCTCGGTTTCTCGGCGCGTCATCTCACCCTCTGACGAGCCCGTCTCGGCTCCGGCAGGCGGCACCTCCGCTGCCCGGCGTGTGCCGTCAGAGACGGGGGGCGGCGCCTCGGATGCCGAGGGCATCGCCTCGGGTTGTGCGGGCGATGTCGCTGCCGCCGCACTCGCCTCTGCGCTCAGGGTTGCGGCCGCATTCGATATCGTGGCTTCGATCGCATCAAGGCTTGGCGGCGCAGCCGCTTGGGGACCTGGCGATTCAGCCGTTTTCGTTTCGGCCGCAGACGAAGGGGTTGGCGGTTCGGGCGCGTGGCTCTGCTCGCGGGACTGCGCCATTTTCGCCCTGATACGCGCCCAAATCGCGGGGTCCGGCTCGACCGGCTCGACCATCAAGTGCAGGTCGCCGAAACGGCGCTCCCATAGCTGCACCTTTCCTGCGAATGCTTCGTCGGCCGCAAGCAAGGTGCGCGCCTGCGTGCCTTCCTCGACATCGAGGGTGCCGAGCACGTATTCGGCGGCCAACGCATCCATGTAATCGAGCTCGCTCATGATTTCAGGCATTGCTCGATTTCGAGCAGGCTTCGTCGCAGCGATGCCCTGAGCAGATCGACCGGCATATCGAGCTTGGACGAGAGCTGCTCGCGGCTGAAGGCACCGTAATAGGCGAGCAGCAGCATGCGCTGGCGGTCCGGCTCCAGCCGTCCGATGCAGGTGAGCAACCGCTTGAGGTCGTCGGTCAACTGGTGCCGCGGCACACTGCCTGGGCCCTCGTCCTCGTCGAGGATTTCCGGCTCGCTGTCGGTCGCGGGTGGCTGGGGTCCCCGCGCTACGTCGATCGCCAGGCGGCGGGCGATCGCGACCATCCAGGCGACCGGATTCGAATGAGCCGGATCGAATTGGCCGGCGTCGCGCCAGATCTGCAGATATGCTTCCTCCATGACGTCGGCAGCGAGATCATGGCGGCGCAGGATGCGCAGCACGACGCCATAGAGGCTGGCGCAGGTCGCCCCGTATAGAC
>DASQXF010000304.1:0-7559 GCA_035639895.1 Xanthobacteraceae bacterium | reverse complement strand
GGCGGTGAATTACCAGCTCCCGCCATACAGTGTGTTCAGCATCAATCCTGGCGCAAACATCACCCGTCCGCAGGACATGGTCGGTAAGGAGTTCAGCGCCGGCAACGCAAGTCTCATTCCAAGAATTCACCAGGCATTCATGAAGCAGAATGGCCTGGATCCGTCCACGCTGAAGATCGTCAATCTCGATCCCGGCTCCCTGGTCGCCGCGCTTGCCGCTCGCCGCATTCAATCCATCGGATTGTTCGCGATGAGCGAAACCGCCATCAAGCGCGCGGTGCAGGACGGTGAAGTCAAGCACATGCTGCTCGCGGATCACGGGCTCGACATCTACGCCAACGGCATCGGGGTGAGGGACGATTTTCTCCTGAAGAATCCCGACGCGGTACGGCGCTTCGTGCGGGCTTCCCTGCGCGGCTGGAAAGACGCGCTCGCCAATCCCGAGGAGGCGGCACAACTCCAGGCGCAGATGGTGAAGACGCTGAACCCGACCATCATCGCCGAGGAGCTGCAGGTGGTACGGCGGCTGGCGGTCGTTCCGGATACCCAGAAAAACGGCCTCGGCTGGATCGATCGCGACAAGCTCAAGCGCAGCGTCGACTTCGTCAACGCCAACATCGAGGTCGCCGGCCGGCGCTTCAGCGCCGACGACATCTACCGCGAGGGTTATCTCCCGCAAGAAGCCATCCGCCCTTGACCTTGCCCATTGCGATCGTCGGGGCGGGCCCGGTCGGCCTCACCACCGCGCTCGGCCTCGCGCACTACGGCGTCCCGTTCCTATTGTTCGAGGACGACGAGCGCCTGTCGACCGAAACCAAGGCGGGCACGACGCTGGCGCGCTCGCTCGAGATCTGGCGCCGATTTGGCGTGGTCTCTTCCGTGCTCCGACGCAGCATGCGCGTCGACGAGATCGGTGACATCGACCGGCAGACGGCCCAGCCGCGAAAACCTGTCCGGCTTTCCGTGCTTGCGCGCGAGACACGCTTTCCCTTCGTTGTCAATTTGCCGCAACAGGACATGGAGCCGGCTCTCGCCGAGCCGGTGCGCGGGCAATTGCATTTGGCGCATCGGCTCGTTGGTTTCGAGCAGAGCTCGGATCGGGTCGTGCTCCATTTCAAGACGCCTCACGGGGAGAAGAGCATCGAGGCCGCCTACCTGCTCGGCTGCGACGGCGGCCGCAGCACGGTACGAGAGCAGCTCGGCATTCCCGTCGAGGGCAAGTCGCTGCCGGTCAAATATTCACTCGTCGATCTCGAGGTCGACCTCGATGTCGCAAATCCCCGCGATTACCCGTATCTCGCCTATTTTTCCGATGCGCAGGAATGGATGATCCTGGTCCGGCATCCGCACTGCTGGCGATTTCTTTTTCCACTGCCGGCCGCCAGCCCAGAGCCGACCGCCGAAGAGCTGCGCGCCAAGGTGCTGTCGTTCATCGGTGAGGCGAAGGACGCACGCGTGATCGGCAAGGTGGTCTACCAAGTCCATCACCGCGTCGCCAATCAATGGCGCCGAGAGCGCGTGTTCCTCATGGGCGATGCCGCCCACCTCATCACGCCGATGTGGGCGCTTGGGGTCAATACCGGGCTGCTCGACTGCTCGAACTTGTGCTGGCGTCTTGCCTGGTACTTGCGCGGCTGGGCCGACGAACGCGTGCTCGATGCCTACGAGCGCGAGCAGAAGCCGGTTGCGCTGCTTGGAGCCGGCGAGATGGCGGAGTCGGCCCGGCGCTACGTCAGCAAGGAGAGCGACGACGTGTCGAACATCTCTGCCGACGCGTGGGCCAATGCCTGCACGCGCGCCATGCTCGGGGTGCGGCTCGACGTCGACGGCCGTGGCGATTGGTCGATGGTGAAGCATGAGCGGGAGCCGGCGCTGCGCGCGGGCGACCGCATCCCCGATTGGCTGCTGCAGAGCCCGGCCGGCGGCGAGCTACGCCTGCACGACCTCTTCGCCCACGGGTTCGTGGCGCTCTACTTCGCCGACGCCAGGCGCCGGCCGCAGATTCCGAAAAACAGCTCGCCGGCGCTGACGCACTATCTGGTCTCGCGCTGGGACGCGCCGCTCGATTCCGGGCTGCGCGACCATGCGCTGTTCGATCCCGGCGGCGCGTTCGAGCGGCGCGTGGGCTGCCCGCCCGGCACGCTCGTGCTGGTGCGCCCAGACGACCATATCGCTGCCATCGAGGCGATTTCGCCGGGCGCCGCCGAACGCCTGTATGCCGGCATCGTCGGCAAAGGGCCGCCATGAAGCTCGAGGCGGACGTCGAGATCCCGATGCGCGACGGCGCGCGGCTGCGCGCCGACGTGTTCCGTCCGAAATCCGGGCCGCGCGTGCCGGTGATCATGAACCTCGGAATCTATCAGAAAGACAAGCGGTGGATTCCTCCCGACGATCTCGAGGAGAAGGCCAATCCTTATTTAGCTTGGGAAACGGCAAACCCGCTGTGGTGGGTGCCGCGCGGCTATGCCCTGGTGCGCGTGGACGCGCGCGGGTCGGGCAAGTCGCCGGGGCGGACCAACCCCTGGTCGGCGGAGGAGGCACAGGATTTCTATGATGCGATCGAGTGGGCGGGAGCGCAGCCCTGGTGCAACGGGGCGGTCGGGCTCTCCGGCATCTCGTACTACGCGATGACGCAGTGGCTGGTCGCCAACCTGCAGCCGCCATCGCTCAAGGCGATGATTCCGTGGGAAGGCGCCGCCGACATGTATCGCGACTTCGCGTTTCACGGCGGCATTTTCTCGTTCGGCTTTGCCGTGAACTGGTTTCACAACCAGATGGCCAACCACCTGCTTGGCCGGCCGCAGGCGGCGTCGACCGATGCCTTCGCCGGCGACTGGATTTGGGACTTTATGCGTCACAATCTCGACGGCGACTGGTACCGCGGCCGTCAAGCCCGCTGGGAGGACATCAAGGTGCCGTTTCTCAGCGCCGGCAACTGGAGCGGGATGGGATTGCACCTGCGCGGCAACTCCGAGGCCTATCTGCGTAGCCCCGTGCGGCACAAGCGGCTGCGCATCCACGCCGGCACGCACATTCACCCCTATCATTCCGAGGACGGTCGCCGCGACCAGCTGCGCTGGTTTGACTACTGGCTGAAGGGAATCAAAAACGGCGTGCTGCGCGAGCCGCCGGTGAAGCTGCAGATCCGCAAGGGTGGCGTCGACAATTACGAGTGGCGCCACGCGCGCGAGTGGCCGCTCGAACGGACCCGCTGGACGAGGATGTATCTGGACGCCGACGGCAAGCTGGTCGATGCAAAGCCGCGCAAGTCGCGCACCATCGAATACAGCGCGGCCGCCATGACCAAGATGGGACTGGCGACCGGCACGTTCAGCGCAAGCACCGATGCGGGAGCGGCAGCCTCCGGCGCGACCTTCCTGACCGCGCCCTTTCGACACGCCACCGAGATCACCGGCCCGCTCGCGCTTTCGATCTGGGTTTCGAGCACGACACGCGACATGGACGTCTTCGTCACGCTGCGTAACATTGGACCGGACGGAAAGGACGTGTTGGAAATGGGTCAACAGGGCCAACTCGTGCCGGTGGCGAAGGGCTGGCTGCGCGCCTCGCAATGCAAGCTCGATCCCGCGCGATCGCTGCCATATCGGCCGTACCATCGTCATGACGAGCGGCAGTGGCTCAAACCGGGCGAGCCGGTCCACTTGCTCGTGGAGATCTGGCCGACCTCGATGGTCTTTGCAAAGGGCCATCGCTTGCGCCTCGACATCCAGCCGCGCGACGGCTTCGGAAGCGCCCCCTACACGCATTACAACGGTGACTACAACAGCGGCCGCAACACCCTGCATATGGGCGGGCGCTTCGACTCGTACCTGCTGCTGCCTGTCATTGGGAACTGAGGATTGCGATGCCGGCTTATCTCGTCTCGATCGTCGATGTGAAAAATCCTGATCGATACATGGAGTATGCGACCGCCGCGAACCAGGCCGCCGCGAAACACGGCGGCAAGTTCCTGTTGCGCGGCCGGCCGCTCGAGGTGCTCGAGGGCATCGCGCCCGGCAATCGCGTGGTGGTGTCCGAATGGGAAAGCGCGGACAAGGCGCGGAGCTATTACCAATCGCCCGAATACGCGCAGGCGAAAGCGAAGCGGCAGGGTGGCGTCGCCGAGGTCGCTATCCTTCTGTTCGAAGGCACGTAGCGCGTCTGGGCAAAGGTCGCGGAACAGGATATCAAATGCCGCTGGGACTGCAGCAATTCATCAAGCCGCGCGGACGGTGCCGTTCGCAAATCAAGGAGGCACATATGTCTCGAGGGTTGATCGCACGCGTAATGGCTGCCGCCGCCATCGCCACGTGCTTGCTTTCACCGGCCGCGCGGGCGCAGGAGCGCGACCTCAAATTCGTGCTCGATTTCATCAGCCTGGGACGTCACGCGCCGTGGTACGTCGCGCTCGGCAAGGGTTATTTCAAAGACGAAGGCTTGAACGTCACCATCATGCCGTCGAAGGGGACGGCGGATGCGATCCGCACCGTGGCAACCGGCGGCGCCGAGATCGGCTTCATCGACATTCCGAGCCTGGTCGCCTCGGGAAGCGGCGGCGCGAACGTCAAGATCGTCGCCGCGAATTATCAAAAGCCGCCCTACTGCATCTTCACCTTGAATCCCGGCGCCAACGTCACCGAGCCGAAGCAAATGGCAGGGCTCGAGCTCGGCTCGAGCACGGCGTCGTTCGTGCCGAAGATCTGGGCGGCATTCATGGAAATGAACAAGGTGGACAGCAAGACGCTCAAGGTCGTGAACATCGACGCCGCTTCGCGCGTTCCCATGCTCGCCGCCGGAAAGGTGCAATCGATCGATCAGTTCCTGATGAGCGAGCCCGCCATTCGCCGCGCGGTGACGAATGCGAAGCCGGTCTGCCTGTTCGCTGGCGACTATGGCCTCGAAATCTATGCCAACTCGATCGGCGTTGCCGAGGATTTCCTCACCAAGAATCCAGACGCCGTGAAGAAGTTCGTGCGCGCGGCGCTCAAGGGCTGGAAGGATGCGCTCGCCGACCCCGAGGAGGCCGCGCGCATTGAAGTCCAATATGTGAAAGCGCTCGATCCTCAAATCATCGTCGAGGAGATTCAGATCCTCAAGCGCATTGCGATCACGCCCGACGTGGAGAAGAACGGCTTCGGCTATATTTCACCCGATCGCATGAAGAACACGGTCGACTTCATCAACAAGAATATCGAGGTGCCGGGCGAGAGGCTCACGGCGGAGCAGATCTACCGCGCGGGATATCTCCCGGAGACTCCGATCAAGCCGTAATAGGACAAATAGCGCCGCCTCCTGGGTGCGCTCCCCTTCCCACAAGGGGGAGGGTAGGACCGAGTTTGTCGCTCGCATTCACGCCGTTACAAGCGAACCTGCTTAGAAAAATGCGAGCGTGCGGATTTCGATGCTCTCGCGCGGGCGCGCGTTGGGCGGCGAGGTCGGATCCTCGAACGCGGTATGCGCCGACCAGCGGGCGCGGCCGTCCTTCGACGAATCGAAGACCTTGAACACCAGCGCCTCCTCACGCCGCATGCGTGGCAAATAGTACCAGCGGTGCTCGGGATTGTAGGTGATGGCGTAGGTTTGGCCGACGCGGTTGGGATAGCGGCGTTCGCTGATCAGGAAATCGCTCGGCGAGATCGAGCGCGCATCGCAGATCGCGAGCGGGAAGCTTTCGACCGGGTGGCGGATCGGCCGCCACACCTGCACGATGGCGAAGCGGCGGCGCAACAGCGCGTCGGCCTCGTCGGGAAGAATGTCGCGCACGCGCTGGGGCGCCGACCATTCGGTGTAATCGTTGTGCACGCGGCGCACCACCTCGCGGATTTTGCGCGCCTCGCGCTGCTCCTGGTCGGCCGTGCGTAGCGTGTGGTCGAAGACGACGACGCGCGAGGCGCCGCTCTCCGCCTTTACCAGCGCTTCCATCTCCGGGTAGTAGACCTTGCGGATCTGGTCCTCGTCGTAGAAGTCGGCGACCTTGGTGTCGTGACGCACGAAACGGAAGCCGTCGCGATCGAGCACGAACGGCTCCTTCTGCAGCCGCGCATTGCGGATGGTCACCCGGCGCGGATCGACCGCACCGCCGCTGCGAACGTCGGTTTCGCCTGGCACCGCGGTTTGGGTGAATATCTTCTCGCCGTTATCGAGAATGTAATTGACCGTCGCCTCGATCGTTTCGCCGACCGTGTCCCGCTCAAGAACCTCGACCATGAGCAACTCCTTCGCCGCTTGATCGTCCGCGCCGTCGTCAGCAACGGCGGCCTGACGGTTGATATAGGCCGGCCTGCGGGGCGAGACAATCGGCACCGGAGACGGGCGGGGCTCTGACATGCCGGCACGGCAGACCTAGCATCGCCGGCCATGGCCGCGCGAGGAATATTGCTGCTTGAAGCCGACAATGTGCAATGTTCTTCTACGCAGATACGCCGCGCGAAGGATATGAAGCATATGAAGCACGGCACGCTGCGCCGCCGTGCCGCCGAACCGGAGGACCGCCCATGACCGACTACAACTATGATTGCGTGAAAGTGAGGGTGCGCGACGGGATCGCCTGGGCGGCGCTCAATCGGCCGGAAAAGCGCAACGCCATGTCCCCTACCCTGCACTATGAGATGGACGATGCGCTGGCGCGGCTCGAGGTCGACGACGACGTCAAGGTCGTGGTCGTGACCGGCGAAGGCGGCAATTTCAGCGCCGGGCAGGACCTGAAGAAATTCTTCCGCGAGCTGGAAAACAATCCGGCCGAACGCAAGAAGGCGGCGGCCGCCGCCAATCGCTGGCGGTGGGAGCGCCTCTACGGCTACGACAAGCCGACGATCGCGATGGTGCGCGGCTATTGCGTGGGCGGCGCATTCATGCAGCTGCTCGCCTGCGACTTTGCGATCGCGGCGGAGAACGCGATCTTCTCATTGTCGGAAGTGAACTGGGGCATTTTGCCGGGTGCGCTCGTGTCCAAGGCGGTCGCCGACACGGTGCTGCCGCGCCACGCGCTCTATTACGCCTGCCTGGGCGAGCCGTTCGACGGCAAGGAAGCCGCGCGCATCGGCATGATCAATTACGCCGTTCCCGCCGAACAGCTCGAGGTCGCGACCGTCGAACTCGCGGAGAAGCTGATGAAGAAAAGCCCTGCCGTGCTGCGCGCGACCAAGCAGGCGATCAAGCATGTACGCACGATGGACGTGGCGCAGGCCTACGATTACCTCGCCGAAAAGGGCAAGGCGATCAAAGTCGCGGACAGCCAGGATTCCTACAACACGGGCCTGCGCCAATTCCTCGACGAGAAATCCTACAAGCCGACGTTCGAGCCGTTCCGGCTCGACGCCAGCGGCCAACAATCGCCGGCAGCGAAGAAATAATTGCCGGCAGAGCGCAGCCAAGCTTGCGCAGGCTGCGCAAGCTTGCCTGCGTGCGCCGACCCTCCCCACAAGGGGGAGGGTAGGACCGAGTTTGCCGGTCGAGCCGATTTCTATTTCACAGAACCATAACCGTCGCAGGGAGGACCAAGGCCATGACCCGAACAGCACTGATCGTGGCGCTCGCGCTCGCCGTTTTCGCCGGCACGG
>DASQXF010000303.1:0-3037 GCA_035639895.1 Xanthobacteraceae bacterium | reverse complement strand
CATGAAGGCGATATGGCGCGATCGGGTGATTGCCGAAAGCGATCGAACTCTCGAGGTGGGTGGCTACCGGTATTTTCCGCGGGAAACCGTCCGCATGGATGTGCTGCATCTCGCGCCGAAGACGGAGAGCGATCTAGCTTGCCCGCACGGGGTCCAGTTCTACGACCTCGCCGCGGACGCGGCCCGCAGCGAGCGCGCCGCTTGGTCGTACGAGGCGCCGCGTGCGTCGATGAAGCAAGTGGACCACTGGATCGGCTTCTGGAACGACGTCGAGATCAGATGAGCCCAACGCTCGGCGGCGCTAGCTTTCCCCTTGGTTAGCTAACGGGGCGCAGCCTTTGCGTCGCGTCCTATGACTTCGGCGAAACACGCGTTGCTACGTTGGCCTTGCTCACCCTTACTGCGCTTTCCGGCCGGCGTATCTCCGGCGTTGTTATCGCCAAATTCTCGGGCCACGCAGCCACCTTGCGAAGTTCGCCGACGGTCCTCGCCGACACCTTAACGTCTGGGTCCACCTCGACTCGCATCTTATCGGGCAAGCCACCAAGCGCTATGTCGAGCGCGGCAGTGCTCTTGGGCTTGTATCGCATATGACACTTCCTCACCGCTCACTACCATTGCTGACTGCCGCAAACAGCCTACTACTTTTTTTTGCTGCTGGCGACGCAGCGCTCCGATCGGCGCCGTCACGATCGGCAGGATTTCAAACGTGCTCGTGGCAGGTGCAACGGCATGATACGATGCCGGGTTGGAACCAGCATGGGACGCCATGAAGCTTCTTCGCCGTGAATTCTTACATCTAGCCGCAGGTGCCGCCGCACTCCCGGCCGTCGCAAGCCTCGCGAGGGCGCAAACGCAAGACTTTCCGACCAGGCCGGTACGAATCATCACGCATTCGGCGCCGGGCGGCTCACCCGACGCCTTGTTGCGGATCGTCGCCGATCGCCTCTCACAGATGTGGGGGCAGCAGGTCATCGCTCTCAATCAGCCGGGAGCCGGCGGCGCTGTGGCGGCGCGCGCCGCTGCCGCAGCCGCAGGAGATGGCTACACGCTCTACATGCCGGCATCCTCCGCGTTCGTGACGCTGCCGGGCCTGCAAGCCAATCTGCCGCTCGAATTGCCGCGCGATTTTGTCCCGGTCGGCTTCGTCGCCGAACAGCCGTTTTTCATAACGGTGGCGTCGTTGCTCGGCGTGACGACGTTGCCGGACTTCATCGCGCTCGCGAAGAAACGGCCGGGCGAGATCTCCTACGCCGCGACGGGACGTGGGACGCTGTCGCACATGGCCGGCGAGGCACTGCAGCAACTCGCAGGTATCAAGCTGCTCATGGTCCCGTATCTCGGCGGCACCGCGCAAGCGCTCAACGATGTGATCAGCGGGCGCGTGCCCATGGTCATCGACGGCTATCCCCCGCTCGCAGGCTCGCTGCAGACCGGAACCATCAAGGCGCTCGCCGTCGGCTCGACGGCGCGGCTGCCCGAATTCCCAGATTTGCCTATCGCCGCGGAAACGCTTCGCGGCTTCAACGTGCGGGGCTGGCTCGCGCTGGTCGCGCCGGTCGGCACGCCCGATGCCATCGTGCGCAAGCTAAGCGAGGATTTGAGCGCAGCGGTCACCCATCCCGCTACCAAGACCAAGCTCGAAACGACCGGCAACTATCCGCGCCCAATGACGCCAACGCAACTCCTCGCGTTCATTCAATCCGAGCAGCAGAGGTGGAAACCGGTGCTGGAGCAGATCGCGAAAAATCCGTAGGGCGGCGGCGATTTGCTGCTATCGCGCCGACGCGCCGGGCATCATTGCTTCGCTCTGCGAATCGTGTTTGTTCGCAAACAAGGCCGCCAGATCCTTGGCGCCTTGCAATTTACTCTCTTGGTCCATCACTGCATTCGTCGCGGCTATCAATTTCGAGACGATGCCGCTACGGCCGGCGATCGGATTGCGCTCATAGCCTCCCGGCTGAAAGAAATTCGAGGTGGGCACGCGCTCTCGCCATGCCACCGGCATCCTGAGGATGTCGAGGCCATTGCCGTCGCCGGTGAGATTCATCATCTCGAGCTCAGCCGCGCTCAGTACCGCGGTATATCCTTGAGCGCGTGCGAACACTACCGAATCCAGGAGCTTCTGCGTCTGCAGCAAAGGACCAATGTCCATATCCAGGTTCAAGGCGTGCACCGCGAGCCCCTTCGGCGTCTTCGCCAGCCGGTCGTGCTCGCCCCAATTGTCCGGCACGCTACGGCAGAAAGCGATCATGCTCTTGAGCACGGCAATCTTTTTCTGCAGCGACTTCTTCGCTTCCTCCGGTAGCCCCGCGGCCCTCGCGCTCAAGATTTTGATGAACTGATCACCCTTTTCGGCGAGCAGCTCGACGCTGTTGGTGGCCAATAACTGGTTGTAGCCCAGCGCCGTGGAGATCGCCCGCGCGCCCGGTTTCGGCTGTTCCAGCCCCGCCTGCACGTCGTATTTGCCGTCGCCACCGGATTCGAAGGCGTAAATTCGCACGACCTGCTCCTTCGTCAGTCCGGCGGCGGCTGCGACCTTGACGTAGGCGCGCTTGTACTCGATCTCGCTTCGCGGCTGCTGCGGAACGAAATTGAACTCCTTGGCTGCGGCGTGCAGAAAGTCTGCCAGCACCGGAACATATTTCCGAGGCGGCACCTCTTCGATCGGCGCCGACGGATCGACCGGTTTCGGCGGTCCGATATAGACCGGCGGCTGCGTCAGCACGTAATCGCTGAGCAGAATTTCTTGGTTGTTGCGGAGTTTCGACTGCCGCAGCCGGCGTTTGTCTGCGACAGAACGCCAGTAGGCGTCGGCTTCTGCCTCGTATGTGCGACGCGCCGCGGTGTACTCCTCCAATTTGCGACGGTATTCGGCCATGGCGGCAGCCGAGGATGCGGTCGTCGCAGCGGCCGGGCGCTGGCTGGCTTGTGCCGCAGCCTGCGGATGCGGCGACAACAGCAATGCCGCCAACAACCAGCGGCCGCTACGGACCGCGCAGCGCCACACTTGACCTCCCCTCTCCGACCTGCCGTA
>DASQXF010000302.1:0-3843 GCA_035639895.1 Xanthobacteraceae bacterium | reverse complement strand
TCTGATAATCTCCATCTTGGATCCTTCGGCCAACGTGACGTCAACTATTTCGTCCACCGTTTTTGGCCCGATTCTCACTATGCGTCTCGACCCTTGGAAAAAGTATGGGCCACCATTCATTTCGTCAGACGACATCAAATTGGTCACGGAGAAAATCGGAATTGAAAGACTAAACACGATGATAGAGCAGAGATCGAGTGCACGTAAGGCAAAGAATTTCGAAGAGTCCGATCGCATCCGCAACAAACTCAAGGCGTTGGGAATCGAGCTTGAGGATAAGAAGGATGGAAGGCCCATCTGGAAGGTGATGCCGGGATGATGGCGCAGGCGAAAGCGAAGTTGGCGCTGCGGCCATTTTTGCCCGCGGACGCGCCGCTGCTCGCGGAAATCTTTCGCGCCAGCATCGCCGAGCTCACCGGCGACGACTACAGCGAGGCGCAGCAGGAGGCTTGGGCAGCCAGCGCGGACGATGAGACGGCGTTCGCCGCGCGGCTCGCCGATGCGCTGACGTTGCTCGGGACCATCGACGGCGCGCCCGTCGGCTTCGCAGCGCTCGCCGGGACGGAGCGCATCGATATGCTTTACGTGCATCCCGCGGCCACCGGACAAGGCGTCGGCAGCATGCTGATCGATGCACTGGAGAAGCTCGCGGCCGCGCGCGGCGCGCCCCGTTTGACCGCCGATGTCAGCGACAGCGCACAGGATTTCTTCAGGCACCGCGGCTTCGTAGCCACGCAGCGCAACACGGTTGAACTGGGCGGTGAGTGGCTAGCCAACACGACAATGGAAAAGCGCCTTGCCGCCAAGGAGCGCCCGCAATGAACCGCCCGCAAGCGCCGCTGCCTCCCTTCCAGCGCCACCACGTCGTGATCGCGATCATCGCCATCGTGGTCGCGGTCGCGCTGGTGCTGAACTATTATCTGTGGTGAGCCATGGCCCGCGAACGCCTGTACTTGTTCGATACCACGCTGCGCGACGGCGCGCAGACCAACGGCGTCGATTTCACGCTCAACGATAAGCTCGCCATCGCCCGGATGCTGGACGAGCTCGGCATCGACTATATCGAGGGCGGCTATCCCGGCGCGAATTTGACCGACACGCAGCTATTCGCCGAGGAGCGCGCCCTCAATGCGACCTTCACCGCGTTCGGCATGGCGCGGCGGCCGGGCCGCTCGACCTCGAATGATCCCGGCCTTGCGGCGTTGCTCGAAGCGAAAGCCGACGCCATCTGCTTCGTGGCGAAATCCTGGGATTATCACGTGCGCGTCGCGCTCGAGACCAGCCCGGAGGAAAACCTCGCCTCGATCCGCGATAGCGTGCGCGCGGCGGTGCGCGGCGGGCGCGAGGTGCTGCTCGACTGCGAGCATTTCTTCGACGGCTACAAGGCGGATGCGCAGTTCGCGCTTGCCTGCGCCAAGGCCGCGTACGACGAAGGCGCGCGCTGGGTCGTGCTCTGCGATACCAATGGCGGAGCGCTGCCGCACGAGGTCGAGGAGATCGTCGGCGAGGTGGTCGCAGTCATCCCGGGGAGTCACGTCGGCATCCACGCCCACAACGACACCGAACAGGCGGTGGCCAATTCGCTCGCCGCCGTACGCGCCGGCGCGCGCCAGATCCAGGGCACGCTGAACGGGTTGGGCGAGCGCTGCGGCAACGCCAATCTCGTGTCCATCATTCCGACGCTCAAGCTCAAGCGCGAATTCGCCGACCGTTTCGACATCGGCGTGTCGGAGGCTCAGCTCAAGACGCTCGCGCATGCCTCTCGCATGCTTGACGAGATGCTCAATCGCGCGCCCAACCGGCACGCCCCCTATGTCGGCGAAAGTGCGTTTGCGACCAAGGCCGGCATTCACGCCTCCGCGATCATGAAGGAGCCCGCGACCTACGAGCATGTGCCGCCCGACGCGGTGGGTAACCGGCGCAAACTCCTGGTCTCGGATCAGGCGGGCAAGTCGAACGTGCTCGCCGAGCTCGAGCGCATCGGCATCAAGGTGGACAAAGACAATCCCCGCCTCGCACGACTGCTCGAGCTGGTAAAGGAGCGCGAGGCGATCGGCTACGCCTACGAGGCCGCGGATGCATCCTTTGAGCTGTTGGCGCGACGCGTCCTCGGCAAGGTGCCGAGCTATTTCGACGTGGAGAAGTTCGACGTCACGGTCGAGCAGCGCGACAATGCACTGGGCCAGCGCGTGACGGTGTCGTTGGCGGTGGTGAAGGTGAAGGTCGACGGCGAGCATCTGATCTCGGCGGCGGAAGGCAATGGCCCCGTCAACGCGCTCGATCTCGCGTTGCGCAAGGACCTGGGCAAGTATCAGAGCTATATCAGCGGACTCGAGCTCACCGACTATCGCGTGCGCATTCTCAATGGCGGCACGGAAGCGATAACGCGTGTGCTGATCGAGAGCCAGGACGAGACCGGCGAGCGCTGGACTACGGTCGGCGTTTCCCCCAACATCATCGATGCTTCGTTTCAGGCGCTGATGGATTCAATCGTCTACAAGCTCGTGCGCTCCGGCGCACCGGTTTGATTGCGGTAGCCCGGATGAGCGAAGCGAAATCCGGGATCTTGCAACGAAGTAAGGCCGCCCCGCATGTCGCTTCGCTCATGCGGGCTACAAGCCTCTACAAGCTCGTGCGCTCCGGCGCACCGGTTTGATCAGGTCGCAGACGTAGCCCGATGTTAAGCGCGTTTTGGCGCGCCGTCTCCAGGGGCGGGGTCACACCAATTTCGCGTGCATGCTTTATATCGTCGCCGGTGACACGAGGGTATTCTTGAATGATCGACCACGTCTCCATCGCAGTGCGCGATCTCGACCGCGCGGCCCGCTTCTATCAAGCGGTCCTGGGTGCGCTCGGCTACGAAAAGCTCGTCGTTCGGCCGCGCACCGTCGGCTTCGGCAAGACCTATCCCGAACTTTGGCTCAACCTGCGCGCGAGGATGACGCCGATCGATGCCGATAGCGGCGGCCACGCGGCGCTGCGCGTGCGCACGACCGAATTGGTCGATGCGTTCCATGCTGCAGCGCTTGCGGCCGGGGGCACGTCGGACGGCGTGCCGGGCCTGCGACCGCAGCACGGCGAAGGCTATTATGCGGCCTTCATCCGCGATCCCGACGGCAACCGCATCGAGGCCGTGACGTTTCTCAAGGCGCAGGAGTAATGCTCTCGGTGCCGCGCTTAGCGCGGAGGGTGAGGCGCCGGCGGCTTCGCCGTTGCCGGCGTGGTTGCGACGTTTGTTGTTCGAGGCTGGTATAGCCCCGATGACCGAAGCGAAATCCGGGACCCTTGCCCAGGGGAAAGGACGTCCCGCATTTCGCTGCGCTCACGCGGGCTACGCGGCCTACATCCGCTCGGGGGCAACCGGCGTCATCTGTTTTTCCGCTTCTGAAACGGCGCGCGCTGCCTCCAAAAGTTTCGGCAGAATCTCCTCGACGCGGTCGGCCACCAGGAGGGTGATCGGCAAGCTCGCGCGGATGAAGTCGAGCTTTTCCATCTGGTCGAGCAGTTGACAAAGCGGATCCCAGAAGCGCGCGACGTTGAGGATCAAAATCGGTTTCTTGTGCCGGCCGAGCTGCGCCCAGGTGAGCTGCTCGACCAGCTCCTCGAGCGTGCCCACGCCGCCGGGCAGCGCGACGAAAGCGTCCGCGCGCTCGAACATCACCCGCTTGCGTTCGTGCATGTCGCGCGTGATCAACCGCTCCTGCACGCGCAGCAACATGTGCTCGCGATTGACCAAGAAATCGGGAATGACGCCGGTCACAGCTCCGCCGTGGTCGAGGACCGAATCGGCGAGTGCACCCATGAGACCCACTGATCCGCCGCCGTAAACCAGGCGGACGCCGT
>DASQXF010000301.1:0-9405 GCA_035639895.1 Xanthobacteraceae bacterium | reverse complement strand
AATGCGCAGGCTTCGAGCAGAACCTCGGTATCGGACTCGCTGCGCATGGGCCGCCCGGCGGCCAGCAGCTCGCGGCGGATATCGCGATAATTGTAAATCTCGCCGTTGAAGGTAATGACATAGCGCCGATCGGCCGAATGCATCGGCTGGGCGCCCCCTGGGCTGAGATCGATGATGGCAAGCCGGCGCTGGCCGAGCGCCGCGCCGCCGGCAGCCTCGACCCAAACCTCGCCGGCGTCCGGCCCGCGATGGCGCACGGCCTCGATCATGGCTTCGCAAGTCGCACGCAGCGTGTCGGCGGGTGTCTCCGCGCGCCAATCGATCATGCCGGCAATGCCGCACATTCCATTACTCCGGAGGACAATTCTCGCTTGTTGTCTCGGGGCCTGCTGAGATATGGCCGCGCCCTCGGAGTTTACTCAAGGTCGACCACCGCCGCGAACCGATCGGCTTCAGCCGCTGCGGATTCGCTTCTACCACACCCCCCTGCGCAGTCCCGTTTTGACATACTGCCACAACGTGGGATGCGACCATAGACGAGAAGGCAAATCGACCTTGTGTGGCCGCAAAATTCCGGTCACTGCATCGTGCGCGGCCCTTTCGAGAAGCGGCAACGCGGCGACCAACTGCAGATAGGGAAAAGTCGAATAGTTGTCTTCCGCAGCCGGGACAAGGCGTGCCTGATAAAGCACGTCACCAGTGTCGATGCCTTTATCGATGAGATGCACGGTGATGCCGAAATTGCCGGGATCTCCCTCTGCGTTCGCCCAGTATCCGCCGTGGACGCCGCGGTATTTCGGAGTGATGCCGGCATGATAGTTGATGAATGGCGCGTCGACGGCCCTCAGCACCTCCTCGGCGATGATACGGGTACCGACCACGAGGATCGCGGACGGCGACAACCGCTGGAGATGGGCGACACATTCAGGCGAATTGATCGAGGGCACCCGGATCAGCTCGCCTGTGTCGGGCCAAGGGGGTTCAAGGTTCGCTTGTCCGACAATCTCGGCAATGCGCGCTCTCGAAGCTCTACGTTGCACCCGATGGAACGCCATGAAGGCAAGTTGGCCGCCGACACGTACCAATCCCAACCGTTTGACACGCCGGCGCAGCAGCAGCGATCGTGCCATGCTGCGCTCGACGATCACGGTCAAGCCGGGAAAACGAGCGGTGAGACAGCAGGCCGCGATTCGTCCGATATCGCTTTCACACGTCAGCAGCGCCACCTTGTCCGTGCGCATAAAGTACCTCGTCGGCGATCTGCCCCATCGTCATCGAGCGCATGCCATAGTGCTCCTGCAGGGTGCGGAAATAATCGAGAATGCCGCGAAGGAACGCCAAATTCTGCTCTAGATCGACGCCGAAATTGTGCGGGTGCCACCACAAATGAAAGAGCCTTCGGCGCCGCGCCGCCGTTTCCATCGCCGACGTGATGCGCCGCAAGCGTAGATGCTCCAGGACCGCGCCCTTTGCTACCGGCCGCAGAAAACGGCTGGCCGGGACGTTGACCAAGCCGTCGACGACTGCCGGCTCATGCTCAGAGGAGCCGCCGATCGGCAAGTAACTGTCAAGCAATCGCGACGCGCGCACGAGATGCGTTTGCTCGGCCTCGCTGCGGGCTCGATGGAACCAAGCACGCTCGTTTCCGCGGAAAGCCCGCAAGCCGAATTCGCGACAGACCGACAGGTGAGTCGAAGCAACTTGGTTGCGCGGAAAGACGATGCTTGCGAGCTTGATACCGAGCGTCCCGGCGGCGGTCCGCGCGGCTTCGAGATCGGCGCGAAAGGCCTCGACGTCGCCTCCCTGTTCCAAGCAATAGAAATGCGAAAAGGTGTGCGTCCCGATCTCCTGGCGCGGGTAATCCAGGATTCGCCTGATCAGCGACAGCCCGTAGTGGTAAGGGTCGCGCTCCTCGTCTACCCCGACCTCGTTGAGGTAATGGTAGGAGGAAATTCGCGCATCGCTGTAACGCGGCTTGCGCGCGGGAAGCGCGGCGAGCAGCGTCTTGTTGGTCGCAAAAAACAGCAGACCCACCGTCGCCCACGTGCAGGCGATGTCGCGCTTGGCGAAAAGCTCGAGCAGCGCGGGAACGACCTGGCGGACCCCGAGAATGTTGGGGCCGTAATCCGCAATTGTGCGCTTGTCACGGACGCCCCACAGCAGCTCGAAATCCAGCGAAATGACCAGCGCGCCATGTTGCACTGCGCGTCTCCTCGGCGGCGAGAAGCGACCTTAGGTCGGCACCGTACGCTTGAGCAAGCGTGGCCGGTACGCGTCTTGTCCTCGCCTGCCCGGCTGAGGTGCTCATTCGAAAACGCAGTTGTGTATCCCAGCATGCAGCACGAGGCGAGTCTCGCCACGACCCATCTCGCCTTGAGGCCCGACTCCGATTGTGGCATCAGTCGCCGATATGGCACGGGGCTTCATTACAGGAGTAGCGGTCGCAATACTGAGCATGACCGCCCTCTTCGCCATAAACTTCGCTCTGACGCAAATTTCTCCGGAGCACTATCGCCGCGTCGTTTTGCAGGCTCTCGAATCCGGTACGCTCGCCACCGTGATGCACTTACCGTTCGCCCCCGGCAAGGACATCTATCCTTTCGGAGGCAATGATTGTCTGATCCTCGGCGCATTGATCATGCCTCGCGACGTGCCCCTCAAAGCCAGCGTATCACCGCGGCAACCGCTCGCAGGCGAAGAGACCGACAGCCCGCCCGGATATCCTGCCGCCGCGCTGTGCCGCGGGCTCGCAGCTACGATGAGAGCGGTCGCGCGCAACTCTGCAGCCGACCAGCTCCCACCCCCGTCGTACTATCACCGATACATTCACGGCGACACTACAGCCGCGGCGCTGCTGTTGGGTGGCCTATCTTTTGCCGCGGCAACGACGACCTTGCTCGTTGCATGCTACGCAATGATCGCAGCGATTGCACTGCTGGCGCTGTTTCGGCTCCGGACCGGCGACTCGGCCGAGCGCAGGCGTGCAGGTGCCTTCCTAATCATCGCTGCCGCGCTGGCGTGCTTCTACGGGATCCCGGTTTTCGATCGCTCGTTCTCTTTTGCACCAACCGATCTGGTCGTATTCGCGTTCATCTTCTATGGCCTGCTCCAGCCCCTTGGTGCCATTCCGCTGCAACGTCTCGCGCTTGCCGCAGCTATATTTGGCAGTCTCATTGCGATTCTCGAGTTTCTCACGGGCGGAGTTCCTTTGGGATTGGCCACCCTGATTGCGCTGATCGGGCTCGGGCGAGCGCCGGATTGGCCCACGTTGCGCAACCATATGGTTGTCGGCATGGCCACATTCGCTGCCGCCATCGTCGCCTGTTTCGGATACAAATTATTGGCTATCGCGGCCGTCTTCGGAACAAACGAGCTTTCGGTTTTTTTCGAGACGCTCGGGCAGAGAATGGGGGGCTCCGTCGAGGCGAACCTCTCCGAGAGTGTAAAGGCGACTCTCGCCGCGTATCATGTCGATCCCCAATGGCTCGATGCCAATATCCTGACGCGGGTGGCCTTCGCGGCGGTGATGCTGACCTATTCATCGTTCTTCTTAGGATGGGGCTCACATCTGCTCGGCGCGGCGATCGTTCTACTTCCGACGCCGCTTCTCATCGCATTTGCTTGGTCCTCATATCGCGACCGCCGCGTATCGTCACGGTCGCGCGAGCGCCTGGCATTGGCGGCAGCCGGTATCGTTCCGGTCGTGTGGTATGTTGTGTTTGCCAATCACACGATCCTCCACTCATCTTACATGGTTCGGCCTTTGGCTCTCAACGTCGCGCTGTGCGTCGTGGCCGCGATACCTTTTCGGCACGCGACGACGGGCCGACCCCGCGCCCGCACCGCTGAGCTGGGCGCGATTTGAGCGCCAGGCAAGGCAAAGGGCCCTAGAGAGTACGGCGCCCCATGAAGATTCTTTTTCTCGTCCGCGATCTCGCCATCGGCGGCAGCCAGCGTCAGCTCGCCATCCTCGCCGCCGGGCTTGCGAGGCGCGGGCACGACGTGACGGTTGCCGTGCTCTATGCCGGCGGAGCGCTCGAACATCTGCTCGGTGGCAGTGGCGCACGTCTTCTCACAGTCGGTAAATCGAGCCGTTGGCGCGCCGTTGCGCCGCTCACGAGACTGCGGCGAGTTCTTTTGAGCGAATGCCCTGATGTGCTCTATGCTTTTCTTCCCACACAAACGACGCTTGCAGCACTACTGTTGCCGCGGCGCGCCAAGACAAAACTCGTCTTCGGCCTGCGCGCCGCAGGCGTGCGCCTGGACCGCTATGACGCCCTGAGCGCGCTCATGTATCGCTCCGAGGTCTGGCTCGCGCGCCGCGCCGATCTCATTGTGGCTAACGCGCGCGCCGTGCGCACCGACGCGATCGGGCGCGGCCTGCCCGCTGATCGCATCGTCGTCGTCCCCAACGGCATCGACACCGATGCGATGAGGCCCGACGAGGGCGCCGGCTTTTCCCTCCGCCGCAGGTGGGAGATCCCCGACAACGCCTTTGTCATCGGCTGTGTGGCGCGGCTCGACGCGATGAAGGACCATGCCAACCTGCTGAACGCCGCGGCGAGTTTTGCGCGCAATCATCCGGATGCGCACTTCGTTTGCGTCGGAAGTGGGCCGCAGCCCTATATCGATGAGCTCAAAACCCTCGCCAATTCTCTCGAACTGACGGGTCGAGTGGTATGGGCTGGCGAAATCGACGACGTGAAGGCCGCCTACAACAGCTTCAACATTGCTACGCTGTCATCCTCGTTCGGAGAGGGATTTCCCAACGCGATCGGGGAGGCGATGGCGTGCGGCGTTCCGGTGGTCGCGACAAACATCGGCGATGCTCGATCAATCATTGGCGAGCTCGGTGAGGTCGTGCCGCCGAGCAATTCTGATCTCTTATGCGCGGGGTGGACTCGGCTACGAGCGCGTCTGGCGCGAGATCCCAGTCTTCGCGAGCAGGTGCGCGGCGCAATCATCACCAGCTATGGAGTGGAAGCCATGTTCGGCAGAACCGAAACCGTCCTTTCGCAGCTCGTGGCCCGTTGCCCGGCTACCGAGATCGGCCGCGATCTTACATGAGCGACCCGGCTGCAGGGATGGACCGAGCCGGTCGGCCTGAGGATTCTTCCTTGCCTGACATCAACTGGTCCGCCGATAGAGATACTCGTCGCAGCCCGACCCGAAGATGCCAGTCGTGAGCGGTGTACCGGTTGCGCGGATGCGCGCGAAACCGAGCGGCCGCATCAGGGCGTCCACTTCCGGCGTCAAAATCGACTCATAGGGATAGCCGCCCATCCAATCGTGCACGTCATGTACGAAGTCCATTCCGCGGACGCTGTGGTAGTTGGCGACGTGAGATCGAAAGTCGCGGCCGACGATAAAGAACGCTGCCCGCAATAGTCCGATGTAGAGAGCACGCGCGCGCCGCTGCGCCTGCGGCGTCGCCCCGCTATACCACCGCTTTTCCCATCGCCAGAGGCCGCACATCAGCGTGCGATGATAGAGCGCGAAGCCGAACAGACCGCCCGGTGCCACCAGGCGAGCCGCAGCAGTCAATGCCTGATGCATGGCTCCGGTATGATGCAGGACCCCCCATGCATACACCACATCAAACGTGCCGAGACGGCGCACATACCGGTCATCAAGGATCGATCCTTGCTCGATCGTCCAGTCGCGATCGCCAGGAAAATAGCGTTCGCGCAACTGTGTCGTACAAAGCACTGATTCTTCATCAAAGTCGAACGAATGCACGCGCGCGCCAAGCTTGCGGGCGGCGAGCGAGAACAGTCCGCTACCTGAGCCGATATCGAGAAAGCTCAGCCCGACGAGGCTGTCGCATTCGAGCATCCGCCGAAGCGACTTCTCTGCTTCGGTCAGCTGATCGGGGCCCAGAGTGCGAGCAAAGTCCAGCCAGTTGTCGCCAAATCGAAAACGACGATCCTGAACCTGCCTATCCGACATTCCTGATAATCCGATCAATGCCCGAGCGCGAAGATAGCGGGTTCGGTTTCGCCATGGCAACGCAACGCGGCCGCTCGCGGCCTTGGTGTGCGATATACCCCGGAATGCTATCGTGCGCATGTTCGCGGCGGGGCGAAAGAAGCAATGATTGAACAAGCCACTGAGCGTCTCTGGATCCTGGCGCCCGCTGCTTTTGTCGCGTTTTTCTTGACTACGGGGCTGATGGTCCTGTTGCGGCCCTGGCTCGCGCGCTACGCAATGGCCCAGCCCAACGCCCGCTCCTCTCACCACAACCCGACGCCGCAAGGCGGTGGCATCGCGATCGTCGTCGCGACGCTGGCGGTCGCCTGGGGCGTGATCGCCTTGTCGCCGGTAGTCCTGCAGCATCAAGCGGGGCAATTCTTGGCGGTGAGCGCGGCAACGGTACTGCTGGGAGTGGTCGGCGCAATCGACGACATGCGCTCGCTGCCGGCCACGGCACGACTCGCCGCACAATGTATCGCTGTGGGCGCCGTCATCACCGCGCTACCACCTGAGACACAGATCATCCCGCATGTGCCCTGGGCGATCGAGCGCGCCGGGCTTTTTCTAGCCGGGGTATGGTTTGTCAATCTCGTCAACTTCATGGATGGCATCGATTGGATGATGGTGGCCGAAGCCGTGCCCGTGACCGGCGCGATCCTGGTGCTTGGGCTTTCCGGTGTTGTGGCACCGTTGCCTGCTTTATTCGCGGCCGCATTGCTTGGCGCAATCGTCGGCTTCGCCCCCTTCAATAAACCGGTGGCGCGGATTTTTCTGGGCGATGTGGGCAGCCTCCCTATCGGGCTTCTGCTTGGATGGCTCTTGTTGCAACTTGCAGCAACGGGTCATCTGGCGGCGGCGCTCATCCTGCCCCTCTACTATGTCGCCGACGCCACGATCACCCTGCTGCGGCGTATCGCAAGAGGCGAGACGATCTGGCAGGCCCATCGCACGCATTTTTATCAACGCGCCACCGATCGTGGGCTGACGGTGCCGAACATCGTTGCGCGCGTGTTTGTGGTCAATCTCATCCTGGTCGGGCTCGCTTTCATAACGGTCGCGGCCGGGAGTATCACTGGGTCGCTGACGATGTTGACTGCCGGGGCCGCCATGGTTCTTTGGCTGCTTGCGGCGTTGGCGAGCGGTAAGCGCGGACGTTAAAGAGATCTTGTCGTCGCGATCTGGCCGGCAGCCCCTCAGGCCGCTTCTCCGCTGAAATCCGGCACCGCGTCGTGCAGCACGCCGAAGATTACCGAGCGATCCTCGCGCGCGAGGCCTTGCTCAAGCGCCGCGAGCCAGCCGCGCATCGCTTCAAGCGATGGACTGACCGGCTTGGCGGCGACGATACCTTCGATGCCGATCGGGGCGGTCGGTTCCTCGCGGGCGAACAGGATTTCCTGCAGGCGTTCGCCCGGCCTGATGCCAGTGAAGGTGATGTCGATGTCGCGACCGGGCTCGAGTCCGGAGAGCCGGATCAACCGCTCAGCGAGGTCGACGATCTTCACCGGCTGGCCCATGTTGAGCACGTAGACCGCCACGTCCCGCTGCGCCTGCTCGAGGGCGTGACTCGCCGCTGTGATTACGAGGTCGCAGGCCTCGCGGATAGTCATGAAGTAGCGCACCATCTCCGGATGGGTGACGGTCAGCGGTCCACCCGCTTCGATCTGCGCCTTGAATTTCGGCACCACCGAGCCATTCGAGGCGAGCACGTTGCCGAACCGCACGGCGATCAATCGCATCGCCCGCTCGTGCCCGGCTCCGCGCCGCGCGACATCGTGGTCGAGAGCCTGGCAATACATTTCTGCAAACCGTTTCGAGGCGCCGAGCACGGATACCGGCTCGATCGCCTTGTCGGTCGAGACCATCACCATGGCGGCGGCGCCCGCGCTCGCAGCGGCATCGGTCACATTGACCGATCCGAAGACGTTGGTCTTGACCCCTTCCTGCCAATCCTGCTCCAGCAGCGGCACGTGCTTGAGCGCCGCCGCATGGAACACGATGTCCGGGCGAAACGCGTTCATCAGACGAAAGATACGGGCGCGGTCACGCACATCGGCAAGTCGGCCTTCCACATTTGCGCTTGATTGTTTGGCTGCGAGCGCCTCGAGCACGGCATGCAGAGCAGGCTCTGAGTTCTCGATCACCAGAACGCGCGCGGCGCCGAAGGTCACGATACGATCGCAAATTTCCGCACCGATCGATCCGCCGCCGCCCGTCACGATGATCGATTTGTTGCGCACGAAGCCTTCAAGGCGACGGTAATCGATCCTTACTTTTGGTCGCAGCAGCAAATCCTCGACATTGACCGGCGCAAGTCGCAGCGCCTCGCCGCCGTCGTCGAGCGAGGGCAGCCGGCTGGTGGTCAGCCCCAACCGTCTGGCCCGCATCAGGACCGTTTCCGGTTTTTCTTCCGGTGCCAGTGCGCTTGGCGTGAGGACAAGGCGGGTCACTTTCGTGCCGCGGTTGCCCAATTCGGCAGCGACATTTTCGAGATCGTCCGGACCGCCGAGCACCGAAATCCCGCGTATGGCTTGCCCGCGGTCAGCCAATGACGGCGACAAAATGCCGACCGGGCGAATCTTCCTCACCGCCCCACTTTCGATCGCGCGTAGCAGCACATCGACATCGGCAGTACGGCCAACGACGAGGATCGGCGCGGAATCGCCCGCTTTGGCGTGCTGAAGGGTACGGGCGTAGCGAAAATAACGGTAGGCGATGCGGGGCCCCGACAGAAACGCGATCTGCAGCAGCCAGTACAGGACAATCGTGATCTTGCCGAAGAAGAACGTGCCATAGACGTTTGGCGCCACGAGCACGTAGTCGAGCGCCAACAGCGTCACCGCCAGCACAGTCGCGGCGCGCACGATGTTGAACAGATCGGGCAGCGAGGTAAAGCGCCACTTCGCCTTGTAAAGCCCGGAGAAACCATAGATGAAAGCGGAATAGACGACGAAGGCAGGCAGCAAGATCGCCAGCAGCCGCCACCGTTCGGCTAATCCACCCTCTTCGAATCGAATGAAGAAGCTCGCCACCACCGCCGCCGCCGTGGCGAGGAGGTCGTGCGCCAGAATGAGCCACATCCGTGGGGTGAAGGTCGGAAGCCGGATCATCATTTCATGTTGCGCTCCGCGCAGCGCTTAACCCCCCTCAATTACCGTCCTTTGGGCGCACGCGCTACCTCGCGCAGGTGCCGCCTCGGGGCTCTGACCAATCAATCGCCGTATTCCGGAACCATATGGTTAATCTCGGCGCGGGGGCCCGCCTACCGCAAAATTGACGGCTTTTTCACCCGGTTCGGGCGCATTCATGTACGCGACCCGAAGAAATTTTTGATGAGATGTCCGCGCGTGTACTGCAACTGGATCAACAGGCTGTGTGCGCATGTCTGCTTGCCCTTGCACTGGCCTTGGGCGGTTGCTCGGCGAGCGAGGTGGT
>DASQXF010000300.1:0-4827 GCA_035639895.1 Xanthobacteraceae bacterium | reverse complement strand
GTGGTGTATACGACTCCGGATTTCATCGCGAAGAATCCCCGCACCGTTCAGGCTGTCGTCACCGCCTTCGTGCGCGCACTTAAATGGATGTCGATCCAATCGGCCGAGGACATCGTGAGAGCGGTGCCTGAGGAGTATGCGCTCGGCAATCGTGACGTTTATGTTAAGGCATTGGCGGCAAGCCAGGCAATGTACTCGCCCGACGGCCGCTTCGTTCCCGGCGCGGTCGAGACGGCTTATCAGGTGCTCAAGGTGTTCGATCCTTCCGTCGCCGCTGCAACCGTGGATCTGTCGAAGAGCCATACCGGCGCCTTCGTGGAGCGGGCGCTTGCAGGAAATTAGCCTGCAACGAACCGTCGCGCCGTTCGTTGCCCGATGATGAATGTGCTCGATACGACTTCGCTCCTGCCCGAGCCGTTTGTGCGTTGGTTCGCCAGCCGCGGCTGGGCTCCGCGCGCACATCAACTCGAGCTGTTAGCCAAGGCGCGCGCCGGGCGTTCCGTGCTGCTCATCGCGCCGACCGGAGCGGGCAAGACGCTGGCGGGGTTCTTGCCCAGCTTAGTGGAGCTAAGTGCGCCATCACGCATCGCGGCGACATCACGCTCCCGCGCCAAGCTTGGCGCTAGCGCGCAGCGCGGCGGGTCGCCCCCGCTACGCCAACTCATCTCCACCGGGCGAGGGCTTCGGCGCGAAGGCGGGCTGCACACGCTCTACATCTCTCCGCTGAAGGCCCTTGCAGTCGATATCGCGCGTAACCTCGAACGGCCAGTCGCCGAAATGGGACTGCCAATCCGTATCGAGATGCGCACCGGTGACACGCCCGCCTCCAGGCGCCAGCGCCAGCGCCGCGATCCTCCCCACATCTTGCTCACCACGCCCGAGCAGCTCGCGCTGATCCTAGCCTCGCCCGATGCACCCTATCTGTTCGGGTCGCTCAAGCGGGTGGTGCTTGACGAGCTGCATGCGCTGGTGACGTCGAAACGTGGCGATCTGCTGTCGCTCGGGTTGGCACGATTGTTCGCGCTTGCGCCCGACCTCAGCAGCGTGGGACTTTCCGCGACCGTGGCCGAGCCAGACGATCTGCGCCGCTTTCTCGTGCCGCAATATCCCGAGATGGCAATGGCCGACCTCGTCGTGGCGCAAGGCGGCGCGGCTCCTGATGTCAGCATGCTGGATACGGCTGAGCGACTCCCCTGGGCCGGGCATTCCGCCCATCACGCCCTCCAGGAGATCTACCAACTGATTAAGCACCACACCACCACGCTCGTTTTCGTCAATACGCGCAGTCAGGCCGAAAGCGTGTTCCAGGAGCTGTGGCGCATCAACGACGATGCGCTTTCGATCGCGCTTCATCACGGCTCGCTGGACGTGGCGCAGCGCCGAAAGGTCGAGGCGGCGATGGCGGACGGTAGGCTGCGCGGTGTCGTCGCCACCTCGTCACTCGATCTCGGCATCGACTGGGGCGATGTCGATCTCGTCATCAACGTCGGGGCGCCCAAGGGCGCTTCGCGTCTACTACAGCGCATCGGGCGCGCCAATCATCGCATGGAGGAACCCTCGAAAGGCGTGCTGGTTCCGGCCAATCGATTCGAGGTGCTCGAATGCACCGCGGCGCTCGCCGCCATCGCCGACGATGCACAGGACACCCCGGCAGCGCGCACCGGCGCACTCGATGTGCTGGCGCAACACCTGCTCGGCTCGGCTTGCGGCGAGCCGTTCCTCGCCGACCCGCTCTACGCGGAGGTGAAAAGCGCCGCGCCCTATGCCGGCCTCGCGCGCACCGACTTCGAGGCGGTGCTCGACTTCGTCGCCACCGGCGGCTACGCGCTCAAAGCCTACGAGCGTTTCGCCAAGATCAGGCAAGACGAACACGGTCGCTGGCGCGTGAGCCATCCCCTCGTCGCGCAACGCTATCGTATGAATGTCGGCACCATCGTCGAGGCCGATATGCTCAAAGTGAGGCTCGTGCGCTCCCGCGCCTCGAAGATGATTCCGCGCGGCGGGCGAATTCTGGGCGAGGTCGAGGAATATTTCATCGAGGCATTAGTGCCGGGCGATACTTTCGTTTTCGCCGGCGAAATCTTGAAATATGAGGCGCTGGTCGAAGACGAGGTTTATGTGTCGCGGACCACTGCGGAGGAGCCCAAGGTGCCGGCGTACGAGGGCGGAAAATTCCCGCTCTCGACTTATCTCGCCGACCGCGTGAGAAAGATCATTTCCGATCGCGGTGCATGGCGATCGCTACCTGATCAAGTCCGGCGTTGGTTGGAAATCCAGGAGTGGCGCTCATTGTTGCCGCGGCCGCAGGAATTGCTCGTGGAGACCTTCCCCCGCTCCGACAAGCATTATCTCGTCTGCTATCCGTTCGAGGGGCGGCTCGCGCACCAAACACTCGGCATGCTCCTCACGCGTCGGCTCGAGCGAGCGCGACTGCGTCCGCTCGGCTTCGCGGCCAACGAATATGCGCTCGCGATCTGGGGGCTGGGCGACATCGCACAAAAACTCCAACGCGGTGAGCTGTCGCTGGCGGGCTTATTCGACGAGGATATGCTCGGCGACGATCTTGAAGCCTGGCTTGTCGAATCTGCGCTGATGAAACGCACCTTCCGCAGTTGCGCGATCATCGCGGGCCTGATCGAGCGCCGCTTCCCCGGCAAGGAGAAGTCGCGCCGTGAGGTTACGATCTCGACCGATCTCGTCTACGACGTGCTGCGTCGCCATCAGCCCGATCACATCCTTCTGCGCGCAGCGCGCGCGGATGCCGCGACCGGATTGCTCGACGTCCGCCGTCTGGGCGACATGCTCTCGCGCATTGGTGGCCGAATCATCCATCAGCCGCTCGATCACGTCTCCCCGCTTGCGGTGCCGGTCATGCTCGAAATCGGTCGCGAATCGGTTTACGGCGAAGCAGCCGAAGCGCTGTTAGCGCAAGCCGAGGCGCAGCTCGTTAACGAGGCGATGGAGTGAGGGCAGAGATACGAGACACATCAGCATCGGTGGCGGGCGGTGAGGCCGACCAGCCGGGGATGAATGCACGATTTGGAGCAGTGGTCAGGATCGCCGGGATCGCGGTCGTGCTCGATTGTGATGGCGCCCTTTATTGGCCAGAGGAAGGGCTGCTCGCGATTGCCGATCTGCATCTGGAGAAGGGTTCAAGTTTCGCGACGCGAGGCGTATTGCTGCCGCCCTATGACACCGCGACGACTCTGGCACGACTTGCAGGCGTCGTCGCCCGCTACGCACCGCGCGCGGTGATTGCACTCGGCGACAGCTTTCATGACGGCAATGGCGTTGCGCGCATTGCGCCGGGCGACCGCGCCGCGCTCGTCGCGCTCCAGCGCGGGCGCGACTGGATCTGGATCGTCGGCAACCATGATCCGGAGGCGGCCAAGGGCATGGGCGGCAGTTTCGCCGCCGCGCTCGCGGTCGGTGCGCTCGTGTTTCGCCACCAGCCGAGCGGCGCCGACGGCGAGATTGCCGGCCACCTGCACCCGGTTGCGCGGGTGGGCAGCCGCGGTCACAGCGTGAGGCGGCGCTGCTTCGCGAGCGACGGCACGCGTTTGATCATGCCCGCCTTCGGCGCATTTGCCGGAGGGCTCAACGTGCGTAATCGTCGGTTCGCGGACATCTTTGGCACGTTCGCATTCACGGCACACATGCTCGGCAACGGGCGGATTTATGGTCTCGCCGCTGAGCATTGTCTTCCCGACTGATCCTCGTCTCCTGCCGCGCACCGGCCGGCAAACGTACGGGCTCAATCCCGCCGGAAGACGACCGACGCGAACCAGCCGGTGGCGATGGCCATCATGGCCGTAGCAAGTCCGTAGAGCACGCCGTGCTCGCGTGCGGCGACCGTGACAACCTGCTCGAAGCCCGATTTGTACACCTCGAAGGGAGCTGGCGTGCGGGCGATCTGAGCCCCATCGGCGAACAGCCGGACGTCAACCTCATACGTGCCGACCGGAACCTCGGCCGGTAAAGGAATGGAGGCGCGAAACAATCCCGGTGCGAGGAAGGTCACGCCATTCGATGCTTCGCGGTAGAGGCCCTGCTCGGTTTTGATCTTGATGAAGGCAAGACGGAAGGGGTCATCGCTTGCGGCGTCGGCGATATTGATGCTGGCCCGCTGCAGCAAGGGAATGTTGTCGAGGCCAACCTGCAGCCGGCGTAGCGTTTCAGAATTAGTGATGGCATCGAGCGGCCGGTTCGAGAGTACGGCGAGATAGGCGGGCGCATTCTCGAGTATGCGCGAGTCGGCGTTCACCCACAGTCCGAGTACTCTCTCCTTGCGGAAAGTCACCATGGTTTGTCGCGGTCCGGTGACCGTGACGATGATGTCGTAGCCGGCGCGCCGCGGGCGAGACGCCGCATCCTGCTCGATCCCACCGAACAGCACGAGTTCCTCGCCAACGAAATTCGACGCTATCATCACCCGGTGATTTGACAGGGAGGCAACGAGTCGCTCGCCTGCGGCAGGCACAGGCGACGCGATGAGCGCACCGAGAGCAGTGACGAGCGCAAGCAAGGAAGGACGGGTCACGTGCCTCCCTCCAGCATGCGCACCGAGTAAAGGGTTTCAGGGGGCACCACTAGATTGACCGCAAAGCGAATTCCGACCGCAAGCACGAGCAGGCCGAGGAGGAGGCGAAGTCGCTCGCCGCTCATCTTCTGTCCGGCGCGCGCCCCGAACTGTGCTCCGGTCACGCCGCCGACCATCAGAAACAGGGCCAGCAATGCATCGACCAGATGATTGACGGCGGCATGCATGACTGTGGCAGAAGCCATGGTGACGAGGGTAAGGACCATCGAGGTGCCAATCACGGTCGC
>DASQXF010000299.1:0-9617 GCA_035639895.1 Xanthobacteraceae bacterium | reverse complement strand
GACCGCCGGCAGCTGCAGCCGCAAAAAGACGATCGGGCCGGCCTGCGCCGACCCGACCGTTACGGGGCTCAAATCGCCCTACGCTACGTAACTTACGCTCTAAACGCTACGCTACATACGTGCCGACTTAGCGGCCCGCCGGCGGCGCTGTCGGTGACGTTGGTCGCGGGCTCATGCCCGTGGTCCCACCACCAGGGGCGCCGGTCGTGCGTGACGGCGGCTTGTAGTACTGGAAGTCGGGCGCCTCCTTGAGCTGATCCTTGGTCCAAGTCACCTTCAGCTTGGTCATGGTGGGATCGTCACTGCGGCTGGTCATCGCGCCGCCAGCGCCGCTGCTGCTGCCGGTGTCGGGCGGAACGGGCTGGAACGCGCTCATGTCGATGGCGACACTCTTTTCACCGATACCGAGGAACCCACCTACGCCCACGATCAGCCCGAGAATTTTGCCGTTCTTATCGAACAGCATGTCATTCACATTGCCGATATGGGCGTTGTCCGGGCCCAGGACGTCCGTGCCCTTGAACTTCGAGAAAACCCACTGATCAGTGCTCTGCGAGGCAATGAACTTGGCACCGTCAGCCGGTTTGTCGGCCTGTGCCAGCGCGCCTGAGACCATCAGCGCACTGACAGCAGCCGAAATCATAAGAGTCTTGAGCATTGTGGCCTCCAATCGAGTTTGTTCCGTCAAGGAAAGGAAGCCTTCCTTGTTCGGGAACAACTCGCGAAAGAAGCCGACGTTCCCCCGTTTGGAACTTGCGCGCGGTTGGGGAAGTGCAAGCTGCGCGAGTGAAGCACTCGAACGGAGCCATCGCGTGCGGAACGGCCCTTAAAGGGCCAGATTGGCCGCCGCGGGGCGGGGTTGTCCAACGCAGGCTAAGCCAACCTTTGATTGTAGTCTCGCACGCCGGGGGTCGTATCGACCCCTCAACCCTTCCTTAAATGTGAATCCCATTAATAAGACTTGGAAATTCGCCAAGCTCGGCCGCGCGCTGGCGGCCGAGCATCAATTGACGCCCAAGCCATCCCATGATAACCCATAGCATCCCATGCGGTGATGCGGCCCCGAAGACCGTCCCCGCAGGGCAGGCGCGGGCTTCTGTTGCTCGCGCCGCCGCAGCGCCGAAGCGACTGGCCGGGGTGGACCGGGGACGTCATGGACCGCTTCGTTTCGAACTACGCACTGCGGCTCGATGCCAAGGGCCGGGTCTCGATCCCGGCACCGTTCCGCGCCGTGCTCGCCCGCGACGGGTTCGAGGGGCTCTATTGCTATCCGACGCTCGACCGACCTGCGCTCGATGCCGGCGGCAATGCGCTGCTCAACGAGATCGAGACGCTGATCGCGCGCTTCCCGCCCTATTCCGAGGAGCGCGAGCAGCTTTCGGGGGCGCTCTATGGCACGAGCGAAGTGTTGAAGATCGACGGCGAGGGCAGAGTCACCCTCACCGAGGCGCTCAAGACGCACGCCGGTATCAAGGACGAAGTCGCCTGTGCCGGCCTCGGACACAAGTTTCAGATCTGGGAGCCTGGACGCTTTCGCGCGGAACTCGCGGAGGCCACCGAGAAGGTTCGCGTGCTCAAGCGGCAGTTCGGCTCCCGGGTGGCGGCGGAAGGCCCGCACGGAGCACGGGAATGATGGCGAGCCGCGACAGCGCGGATGCTGTCGCTGGCGGACTGGCTCGTCACATTCCCGTGCTCGGCCGCCGCACGGTCGAATTCCTCAATGTCCGCGCCGGCGGCGTCTACATCGACGCAACGTTCGGCGCCGGCGGCCACACCCGTGCGATTCTCGCGGCGGCGGACTGCAACGTCATCGGCATCGACCGCGATCAGGATGCGATCGCACGCGGCGCCGACCTCGTGCACTCGGCCGGCGGCCGCCTCGTGTTGGCCGAGGATCGATTATCCAATCTGCAGGCGGTCGCGCGTGCGCTTGGCTACGATACCGTGGATGGCGTGGTTTTCGACCTCGGCGTCTCCTCGATGCAACTCGACGAGGCCGCGCGCGGGTTTTCCTTCCGCCACGACGGTCCGCTCGACATGCGCATGGGACAATCCGGACCGACCGCGGCCGACGTCGTGGCACGAGCATCCGAGCCTGAGCTTGCGGCCATTATTGCGACACTTGGCGAGGAGCGCCACGCGCGCCGCATCGCCCGCGCCATTATCGCCAGGCGCCGCACGGCGCCGATCCGCACCACGCGCGTCCTCGCGGACATCATCGCGGATCTCGTCCACCCGCGCCCGGGCGCGATCCATCCCGCCACGCGCACGTTCCAGGCACTGCGGATCTTCGTCAACGATGAACTTGCCGAGCTCGCGGCAGGGCTGACCGCGGCCGAGCGGGTGCTCAAGCCGGGCGGACGATTGGTGGTGTTGGCATTCCATTCATTGGAAGACCGCCTCACGAAATCGTTTCTGGTCGGACGCAGTCGGCCGAGTGCTCCTTCGCGCCATCGTCCGGAGCTGCGCGCTGCGCCTCCGACGTTTCGCATCCTGACCAGCCGGCCGATCGTGCCGGACGAAGCCGAGATCAGCGCCAATCCTCGCGCGCGGTCCGCCAAGCTCCGCGCGGCCGAGCGTACCGACGCGGCCGTCGCCCTTCGCGCCGCGACCCAAGCGCTTCCGCGGCTGCCGTCGTTGGCGGAGGTCGCCGCCCGGCAGGACTCGGGGCGACAGCCATGATGCGCGTGCTCAACATTTGCCTGATCGGGGCGCTCGTGTTGGCAGCGGCCGATGTCTATACGATCAAGTTCGAATCCGCGCGGCAGGCGCAACACGTCGCCAAGCTGCGGCTCGAGATCAGGCGCGAGCGCGACGCAGTGGCGGCGCTGCGGGCGGAATGGGCCAAGCTCGACAATCCCGCGCGGATTCAGGCGCTGGCGCGGCGACACTTGCAGTTGCGGGCGGCCGAGGCGCGCCAAATCGAGCCGCTCGACAATCTACCCGAGCGACCGCCCGATCGCGTTCCCGTGGACGAGGCCGATCCCATCGGCACGGTGATCGTCAATCCCGAGCCTCTCGGTCATTCCGCGACCGGCGGCGCGCCGGGGCCGGCGAGGTGAATGCGATGCATGCACCTGTGGCAGATCCGGCGGCACCTGCGCGCGAGCCCTGGCGCCGGCGCCTGTTGGATTCGCTGCTTTATGGCCGCGACGTCGATCGTGTCGCCAAGACGCGGGCACGCATCCTTCTCACCTTGCTCGCTTTCGCGCTCGGTTATGCGATTATCGCCACGCGTCTCGTGATGTTCGCGGCCGCACCTGAAGGGCACGGATCGCGGCGCTTCATCGCCCAGGACGCGGTGGCCACCGCGCGGCCCGACATTCTCGACCGCAACGGCCAGATTCTGGCCACCGACGTGCGCACGCCATCGCTGTTTGCGGAGCCGCATCGGATTATCGACGTGGACGAGGCATCCGAGTTGCTCACCGCGGTGATGCCGGAGATCGACGCAGCCGAACTGCGCGGGCGGCTTGCGTCCAAGCGCCGCTTTGTCTGGCTCAAACGCGAAATCACGCCGCAGCAACGTCAGCAAATTCACCGCCTCGGCGTTCCCGGGCTCGGCTTCCTGCCCGAGAACAAGCGCGTCTATCCGAATGGTGCCGAGGTCTCGCATCTCATCGGCCACGTCAACATCGATAACCAAGGTACCGCCGGCATCGAGAAATGGCTCGACGCGCGCGGGCTTGCCGATTTGCATCTGGCAGGGCTCGCCACCGACCGCTTGCAAAAGCCGGTCGAGCTTGCCGTCGACCTGCGCGTGCAGCACGCGCTGCGCGACGAGTTGCTCGCTGCGCGCGCCAAGTTCAAGACCATAGCGGCTGCGGGTCTTCTGACCGACGTGCGCACCGGCGAGGTCGTCGCGATGGTATCGGTGCCCGACTACGATCCCAACAATCCGCGCGAGGCCCTCGATGCGACTCGCATCAACCGGCTCACCACCGGAGTGTTCGAGATGGGCTCGACCTTCAAGGCGCTCACCGTCGCGATGGCGCTCGACTCCGGTAAGATCAACCTCAAATCTTCGTTCGATGCCAGCCATCCGCTGCAGTATGGAAAATTCGCCATCCACGATTTCCATGCTCAGAACCGTGTGCTCACGGTTCCGGAGATTTTCACTTATTCGTCCAATATCGGCACCGCGCGAATGGCGCTAAGTCTCGGCATCGAGCATCACAAATGGTTCTTGAGGAAGATGGGCCAGCTCGAGCGGTTGCGCACCGAATTGCCCGAAAGCGCCGAGCCGCTCGTACCCAAGCGCTGGGCCGAGCTCAACACCGTGACCATCGCGTTTGGCCACGGGCTGTCGGTAGCGCCGCTGCAGGCGGTGGCGGCGATCGGCGCGCTGATGAATGGCGGGCGCCTCATTCCGCCGACCTTCCTCAAGCGCAGCGAAGCCGAGGCACTTGCGCTCGCGACCCAGGTGGTCAAGCCCGAGACCAGCGAAAAGATGCGCTATCTCATGCGGCTCAACGTCGAGAAGGGCACCGCCACCAAAGCGGACGTGAAGGGCTATTACGTGGGCGGCAAGACCGGAACTTCGGACAAAGTGATCGGCGGCCGCTATTCCAAGACCAAGGTGCTCACCTCGTTCACCGCGGTGTTGCCGGCCGACCAGCCGCGCTACCTTCTTCTCATCATGCTCGACGAGCCGCAGGCGGCCCCCGAGACGCATGGCTTCACCACCTCGGGATGGAACGCAGTGCCGGTTGGCGGCGCCGTCATCGGCCGGATTGCGCCTCTGCTCGGCCTCGAGCCGCGCTTCGACTTGCCGCCTTCCGATAAGCTGATCTTGGCGAGCGCGGGCGGCCGCTAATCAGCGTGCCTTCGCTGACTAGTTGCGCCGCGGCGGAATCTGAATCAGTTCCTTGAGTTGATTGGCGGACAGCGGATCGGAGATGAACTTCAGGCTGATCGCTTCGGGCATCATGATATCCAGACCCTTGATTTCGTCGGGATTCAGCAGGGCTTTTGGAAAAAACTGGTCGCGTGTTCGCCGTGCGATCTCAACCGACAAACCGGCGTGTTCGGCATAATCTTTGATGACTTGCGGATTGTCACCGTACATGTAGTCGAGCGTCTCGCGATAGGCCTCGAGATAGCGCGTGAGCGCGTCACGGCGTTTGGCAAGCGCCTCCGCATTGGTGGCGAGAACCCGAATCGTTTGCCCGCGCACCACCGGCAGGTCAGTTGCCAATGCAAGCACCCGGATCTTGTTCTCGTCGATCTCCTTGATACCGAATGGCGGCGATCCCCAGCCGACGTCCACTTGCCCAGTCATCACTTGAGTCAACGTGGACGCCGGGTTGCCGGTTGCCACCGGCTTGGCCTTAAGACCAAGCTCCTTGATGAAAGCCAGCACGACGCCGTGGGTCGATGCACCATTGGTTGAATACGCAATCGTTTTTCCGTCTGTATCCTTCATTGTCTTGATCGCGGAGGATGCGACCACGTACCAGTAGTCGGCGCCCCCGGTCGTCTCAGCACCGATAATTCTGATCGGAGCGCCCTTGGTAAAGGCGCTCATCGCGCCCATCGTGCCGACTGCAGTCCCGACGTCGACCGCGCCCGAAATCACCGCCTGTTGGGTTTCGCCGCTGCCCGAGGTGTACAGGATTTCGAGAAGGAGACCATGCTTCTTGAAGATTCCCGCGCGTTGGCCGAGCTCTCCGATGGCCGCGTTCCAATTGCCCCGCTGGCCGGTGGCAACCTTGAGCGTGTCCTGCGCGGAAGCTTGCGCGGACGGCCATAGGGCAGCAAGCGCGGCAACGGCGACCAGCGTGATTGCGCGGGACATTTGCATCCTCCACGTGTATCCGGTCCTCCGGATCATGCTGTAATGACGGTGGGCGAAGCAAGGCATTGAGCGTCTGCGCGTGCTTTTGGTGCTTCGGTGCCACCCCCCAGCGCGACATATCTTAGGGATTGCGGCGTCGGTTCTTCGTGTTACGCAGTTCGCGTTGATAGAGCCGCTCGGTTGGACATGCGAGGCCTTGCTCAGCGCATCGCCCCTCGCGGACATTCGCCAAGACATGGTAGCTTTGCTTGCGCGTCGCATGGAGGAGCAGAAGATCAACACGGGAGGCTATTCACATGGCTCGCATTCGCCACTTGGCCATTCTCACCGAGGACGTGGAGAGACTGGTAAAGTTCTATACGAATTCGTTTGGGCTCAAGATCGTCAAGGGAGTGGGGACGGCCACCTATCTGACGGACGGCCATATAAACTTAGCGATCATCCCCATAGGACCCGAACGGAAAATAGAAGGCAATCACCTGAAGGAGGGTATCAACCATTTCGGTTTCGAAGTGGAGAGCGTCGATGCCATGGTCCCCGTTTGCAGACAGTGGGGCGCAGCAACCGAGGTCGAAAAAAGACCTCCCAACAGGGAGGCGGAATACCGAGTTTATGATCCCGATGGAAATCCGGTCGACCTGTCTCAGCATGGGTGGCCGCATTAGGAAGAAAGATCAATGACGCAAGCTCCCTTACTCGTCATGGCCTCCAGCAGCACCGCGCAAGAGCGTCTCGAGACGGCAGCGAAGGATGCAAGCGTATTCGGTTACAGGATCCATTACCTCGAAGCAGGCGGCGGTGATCCGGTCATTCTGTTGCATGGAACGGGCGGGGAGGGTGCTCGCTGGATGCCGACCATCAAGGGCCTAGCTTCGAACTTTCGGATCATCTCGCTCGATCAGATCGGATTCGGTCAATCCGATAAACCGCTGACGATCTACCATAGCGGGGTATTCGCAGGTTTTCTTGCGCGCTTCATGAAAACGATCGGTGTGCCGAGGGCTACCATTATTGGGCAATCCATGGGTGCAGGCGTCGCTCTTTACCTGGCAGTGCATAACCCGGAAATGGTTGAACGGTTCGTATTGGTCAATGGCGGCAGCTATCGCGCGGCCGCTGATCCCCCGCCGGCTCCTCCGAATTGGCACGACCGGCAAATTGCGAACGCTGGAACTCTGGAGGAGAGTCGCGAGTATTTGCGAAAGCTCTATTACGACCACAGTTTCGTGACCGAGGAACTGGTAGAGCAAAATCTTATTTTGCGCCTGCGATCGGCCCACACGATCGAAAGCATGCAGACGGCGAATGCCAGAGCTCTCGGCGCGCTCACCGAGGAGCAGGTGCGCGGGATCAAGGTCCCAACTCTTTTGGTGTGGGGAACCAACGATCGGCTCTCCCCGGTCGCCAATGCCGACAAATTAAACGCAGCAATTCCGAATTCGCGCAAGGTGTTGATCGAAAAGGCCGGCCATTATCCATTCTTGGAGCAGGCCGAAAAATTCAATCAGATCGTATTGGAGTTCTTGAGATCGCAATCGTAAGCATAGTCGCATCGCGTCTCGCAACGCGTCGCACATGTTGTTGGTCCGTTATTCGTAAACCGCGCCGGAACTATCGTCGCTATCCCTGGACGATGCGCGGCAGCGAGGGTAGACCATCCGCCACGCCATGAAGCTTGCCGAGCTCCTCACTGCGGATGCCCTCAGCGATGCACGCTTCGCCGCGATCGAGATCGCCGGCGTTAGCGCCGACAGCCGCGCGGTGAGGCCTGGCGAGCTTTTCGTGGCCGTCGCCGGGGCAAAGACGGACGGACTCAACTTCATCCCGCAGGCGCTGGCTGCCGGCGCCGCTGCAATCATGGCGGAACGCCCACCGCCCGCGCCGCTCCCGGCAGGCGTTGCGTTCATCAAGGTCGATGACGCGCGTCGAGCTTTGGCGCTCGCCGCAGCGAAATTTTTCTCGCGCCAGCCGCGCGTGATCGCGGCGGTGACCGGCACCAGCGGAAAGACGTCGGTTGCTGCATTTATGCGCCAGATATGGACGGCGCTCGGCCATGCGGCCGCGAGCATCGGCACCGTCGGGCTCGTCTCGCCACAGCGCGAAGTCTACGGCTCGCTCACCACACCGGACCCGGTGGCGCTGCACCGCTCGCTCGATCAACTCGCCGGCGAAGGCGTGACCCACCTCGCCATCGAAGCCTCCTCGCATGGGCTCGATCAACGCCGCCTCGACGGCGTGCGCGTTGCCGCCGGCGGATTCACTAATCTTAGCCGTGATCATCTCGACTATCATCCGACCCTGGAGGCTTATCTTGCCGCCAAGCTGCGCCTGTTCACGGATCTGATCGAGCCGGGTGGCGCCGCCGTAGTCGCGGCCGATCACGAGGAGGCCGAGATCGTCGCGTCGGCGGCGATACGCCGCGACCTGCGGCTCGTCACCGTCGGCAGGCGCGGCCAGGGCATTCGCTTGGTCGAGAGCACGATCGAGGGATTTGCACAGGCGCTCGCGCTCGAGCACGCGGGTCGTGAATACCGCGTCCGCCTTCCGCTGCCGGGCGAGTTCCAAGTCGATAATGCGCTGGTCGCAGCGGGGCTCGTGATCGCCACCGGCGTCGATCCTTCCGCGACCTTCGCGGCGCTCGGCAATCTCAAAGGCGCCAAAGGCCGGCTCGAGCTTGTTGGGCAGCGCAACGGCGCGCCGATTTTCGTCGACTACGCGCACAAGCCCGATGCACTGGCCAAGGCGCTGCAAGCGCTGCGGCCCTACGCCAAGCGCCGGCTGGTCGTGGTGTTCGGTTGCGGCGGCGATCGCGACCAGGGCAAGCGACCGATGATGGGAGCGATTGCCGCCAAGCTCGCCGACCGGGTCGTAGTGACCGACGACAATCCGCGCAGTGAGAATCCCGCGGCGATCCGTGCCGCGATCCTCGAGGCGGCTCCTGGCGCGCTCGAAATCGGCGACCGCCGCGAGGCGATCAGTCGCTCCATCGAGGATCTGCGTCGGGGCGACGTGCTGCTGATTGCCGGCAAGGGCCATGAAACCGGCCAAATCATCGGCAAACAGGTGTTGCCATTCAGCGACCACGAGGCGGTCGCCGCCGCGCTTGCCGGGAGGGTGGCATGACCGATCGGCCGCTCTGGTCCGTCGAGGCGATGGTTGCTGCGACGCGCGCCACGCCCGCAGGTCCGCTGCCTCGATCGGTGCCGGGCATCTCCATCGATACGCGCACGATTGCGCCCGGGGAAGCATTCTTCGCCATCAAGGGCGACAGCCGCGACGGCCACGACTTCGTTCAGGCCGCGCTCGAGGCGCGTGCGGGCCTTGCGGTTGTCGCAGCCGGCAGGCGCGACGACTTTCCGCAGAACGCGCCGCTGCTCATCGTCCCCGACGTGCTCGAGGGCCTGCGTGACTTGGCGCGCGCGGCGCGCGCGCGCACGCGGGCGAAAATTGTTGCTGTGACTGGCTCCGTCGGCAAGACCGGCACGAAGGAGGCGCTGCGTCTCGCGCTTGACAGAAGCGGTGAGACCCACGCTTCTGTCGCTTCCTACAACAATCATTGGGGCGTGCCGCTCTCGCTTGCGCGCTGTCCCGAGAGTGCGCGCTACGCGGTGTTCGAAATCGGCATGAACCATGCCGGGGAGATCGAGCCACTCACGCGCATCGTGCGCCCGCAGGTCGCGATCATCACTGCAATCGAGCCGGTGCACCTCGAATTTTTCGGCTCACTGGAAGCGATTGCCGATGCGAAGGCGGAAATCTTCCTCGGGGTCGAGCGCGGGGGAGCGGCGGTGATCAACCGCGACAGCCCGCAATTCGCGCG
>DASQXF010000298.1:0-5711 GCA_035639895.1 Xanthobacteraceae bacterium | reverse complement strand
ACGCTGCAAGGGCACGCTCGAGGCGATCAAGGCGGCGGACATGCTCGTCTGCCTCCACATCCCGTTGTTCACGCGCTGGCTCAAGGAGGCGCGTGAGGCCGGCACGCGCGTGCTCATGGTGATCGACGGCCCCGACGAACTCGAGATGCTGATGGCGCCGCCCGGCCTAAAGGAGGCCGTAACCTACGCAGGCGAGCGGCTCCAACGCGCCAAGTCCATGCACATCACCCGCTCCGACGGCACCGATCTCACTGTGAAACTCGGCGAGTATCCGACCATGATCCAATACGGATATGCGGAAGCGCCAGGGCGGTTCGATCACTGGGGCGCCGGCCACGTGCACACCTTCCCCAACGAAGGCTCCGCCAATGGCATCGTAGTGTTCGCGCCTGGCGACATTGTTGTGCTGCCCTATTGCCGCTACGTGCAGGACCAGGTGCGGCTCGAGATCCGCGACGGCTTCATCCGCAAGATCGAGGGCGGGCTTGATGCCAAGCTCATGAACGATTGGCTCGAGAGCAACAAGGCGCATGCGAACGACCTCGACGGTCACGCCGTCTCGCATCTCGGATGGGGACTCAACCCGCAGGGACGTTGGGACGCCATCGCGCTTTACGGCGACGATCCCAAGCGCCACCACGCCGGCGCACGCTGCTTCGCCGGAAATTTTCTGTTCTCGACCGGTCCCAATTCGCAGGGTGGCGGCAAGCGCACGACCAAGGGACATTACGACGTACCGATGCGGGACTGCACGGTTGCGCTCGACAACGACGTGATCATCGAGCGCGGCAAGTTGAGCGACCCGAAGATGCAGGTGGCCTTCCTTCCGCGCTGATGCGATGACCCAGCCGGCCGCAAGCGCTGAGGGCGTCAGCAAACGATTCGGCGCCACGGTTGCGCTCGATGGCGTTAACTTCGACGTGGCGTTCGGCGAAATCCACGCCGTCGTCGGGGAGAATGGCGCCGGCAAGTCCACCCTGATCCGTATCCTGGGAGGCGTTCACCGTCCCGACCGCGGCGTGGTCCGGGTCGATGGCGAACAATGCGACTTTGCGAGCCCGCGCGACGCGATCGCCGCCGGGATCGTGACCATCCCGCAGGAGCTGCGGCTTGTGCCGGCGCTTTCGGTTGCCGAAAACATCGCGCTTGGCGATCTCCCGGTGCGCCGCTTCGGCCCGCTGGCGATGGTCGATGGCGTCCGCATGCGCGAAGAGGCGCGCGAGGTGCTCGCTGAGCTCGACTTCGCGCCGGATCCCGGCGTTCCGGTCGCTTTGCTCGGGTTCGCGGAGCGTCAGCTCGTAGCAATCGCGAAGGCGCTGCGGCGGCGCTGCCGCATCTTTATCCTGGACGAGCCGACCGCGGCCCTCGAACAGCGCGAGGTCGCGCGGTTGTTTTCGGTGCTCGCACGCATGAAGCGGCAGGGTACCGCCGTCATCTACGTTTCGCATCGCCTCGATGAGGTCGTCGCGATCGCAGACCGCTGTACTGTGCTGCGCGACGGACGCGTTGCGGCAGTCGCCGCCCGCGGCGCTTTCACCGCGAATGATCTCGCGGCGGCGATGACCGCGCGCGCAGCGGAAAACGCCGTCACCACGTCGTTGCCTTCCGGAACGCCGCTGCTCGACGCGCGCCCGGACGGCGTCGCTCCCGTCCGCCTGCGCCAGGGCGAGATTGTCGGATTGGCCGGCCTGCTTGGTAGCGGCACTGATCGGATGATCCGACGTCTGTTCGGCGCGGCACGCGAGCCGGTGATGGTGGAGGTCGGCGGCAACGAGCGTCGCCTCGCAAGTCCCCGCGACGCCATTGCTGCCGGTATCGGCATGGTGCCGGGGGAGCGCTCCCTCGGCCTCGTCATGAATCAAACGGTCCGCGACAATATCCTGCTGCCGAATCTCAATGCACTCTCGCGCATGGGCTACCTCGATCGCGATGCGGGCGAGCGCATCGTCACGGAGCTCATGGAGCTCGTTGATGTGCGTCCGCGGAAACCGGATCTGAAAGCAAGCGCGCTGTCCGGCGGCAATCAGCAAAAGGTGATCCTGGCGAAATGGCTGGCGCGGCGCGTTGCCGTGCTGCTCCTCAACGATCCCACCCAAGGCATCGATGTCGCGGCAAAGGCGCAGATCCACGCTCTTATTCGCGATGTCGTCGCGCGTGGAGGCGGCGCCTTGCTCTATTCCAGTGACCTCGGCGAGCTCGCGCGTTTGTGCGACCGCGTTCTCGCCGTGCGGCAGGGGCGGGTCGCGGCCACTCTCGAGCGCAGCGCGGGCATCGACGAGCCGAAGCTGCGCAGCGCGATCGGCGGGTGAGATGAAGGGCGCGGCGAAAAGCTGGAATCTGGCGGGCCAGATGCCGCTCATTTCGCTCATCGTCCTGTGTGCGGCGACTGCATTGCTGACCAATCGCTTTCTCTCCCCGTTCAATCTCACCAATATTCTCGTGCAATCCTCGATCATGGCGGTGATCGCCATGGGCATGACGTTCGTCATCGTTGGCGGCGGCTTCGATCTTTCGGTGGGCTCGACCGCCGCGCTATCCGGCTGCATCGCCAGCATGGTGATGCTCGAGGCCGGGATCGCGGCCGGCGTGACAGCCGGCATCATCGCCGGCGCCGCGGTCGGCCTTGCTAATGGCCTTGTCATCGCCTTCCTCAACGTCAATCCGTTCATCACCACGCTTGGCACCATGGTTCTGGTGCGCGGCGTCGTTTTTCTCATCACCGGCGGCGCCCCGGTGAGCGGCGATACCGGACTGCCCAGCGCATTCGTTGGCTTCGGCTCCGACCGCTTCCTTGGCATCCATTATCTCGTCTGGGTGCCCGCCGTACTGCTCCTCGTGCTGTCATTCGTCATGCATGCAACGCCGTATGGCAGGCGCGTCTATGCTACCGGCGGCGGGCGGGAGGCGGCCTATCTCTCGGGCGTTCCCGTGCGCCGTGTGATAGCCTCGACTTATGTGTGGTGCGGCGCGCTCGCCGGGGTCGCAGGCGTTATGCTCGCCGCCCGGTTGCAATCGGGCCAGCCGACGGCCGGTGAATTTTACGAGTTGACGGCGATCGCCGCGGTGGTTCTGGGCGGGGCATCGCTCCAGGGCGGCGAGGGAACGCTGTACAAGAGCGTTATCGGCGTCTTCATCATGATCGTGCTCGGCAATGCGCTTAATCTGCTTAATGTCGATTCCTATTGGCAGCGTGTGGCGGTCGGCGCCGTGATCATTGCCGCGGCGGCGGCCGAAAGGCTACGCTCTGACAGGAGCCGGTAATCAGTGCTCAGCAATCCGACTTCGGGCGCCTTCTGATGATCGACCACTGATTATTGCCCCCTGGTAGGAAGGAGTTTCGCATGTTCAGGCTTCGCATGATCGCACTCGCCGCCGCGGCGTTCGTCCCGGCCGTGTTGGCATTGACAGCGCCGACGGCCGGCCAGCAGAACATCACCATCGGCGTCTCGCTGGCGCAGGACGACAATCCCTTCTACATCGCCATGCTGCGCGGCATTCGCGCCCGTGCCCAGGAGCTCGGATGGGACGTTGCGACGGTCTCCGCCAACGAGGACAAACTCAAACAGATCAATGGCGTGCAAGACCTCATTGCGCGGGGCGTCAAGGGCATCCTGATCTCGCCGATCGATGCTGTGGGGGTGAATGCGGCCTACGATGCGGCGGCGGCAGCCAAGATCCCGATCGTCTCCGTTGCGCGCGGCTCCGCGTCGCCCAACCAGACCATCCACGTCGCCATGGACGAGAAGCAGATCGGCCGTGACATCGCCGAGTGGACCGCGCGCAAGCTCGGCGGCAAGGGCAAGGTTGCTTTGCTCATGGGACCCAGCGGCGCCCCGACATTCCGGAATCTCGGCGACGGCTACAGCGAAGTGATGGCGAAATATCCCGGCATCGAGATCGTGTTCCGCGCCGATGGGCCGCTCACGCGCGAACGCGGTGTCAAGCAGGCGGAGGACGTGCTGGTTGCCCATCCCGACCTGGCCGCGATCTACACCGCCAATGACGATGTCGCGCTCGGCGCCATGCAAGCGGTCAATGCCGCCAATCGCAAAGGCAAGACGGCGGTGACCGGCATGAACGGCGTGCCGCCGGCGTTGCGGGCGGTGAAGGAGGAAAACTTGGCGATGACCGTCGAACTCAATCCTGTGGAATGGGGTCGCCTCGGGGTGGACGTGCTCGCCGCGTTTCTTAAGGGCGACAAGGTCGAGCCGCGCGTCTTCATCAAGCACGTGATCATCGACAGCGCGAATATCGATACCAAGTTGCCGAAGACGTGAATGTCATCATTGCCGCGCTTGACCCCCGCAATCCATCTTCGCACGAGGAAGTGGACTGCGGATCAAGCCTGCAGATGACGGGGGGATGTAGGGAGCCACGCCATGGTCGAGGCCGCAATGGCAAAGCAGGCCTTCGTCTCCGAGCTCGAAGCGAAACATCTGCATCCGCTTTGGGACCGCTACCAGCGCATCACGCCGATGAAGCCGCAGGCGCCGGACACGCCGTTCATCTGGCGGTGGCGCGACGTCGAGCCGATGCTCCATCGTTCCGTTGGCGAAGTGTCGATCAACGACATCGAGCGCCGTGCGCTGATCATGGCGCATCCTGCTTTCGGGTCAGAAACGACGACCACGAGTACCCTGCTTGCGGCCTTTACCGTGCTCGATCCCGGCGAGCGTGCGCGCCCGCACCGACACACCGGCGCGGCCATCCGATTCGCCACGCGCGCGGAGGGCGCAGTAACAATCGTTGACGGCCGGCGCTGTGAGATGAAGCCGGGCGATTTGATCCTGACCCCGCCGATGGTCTGGCATGGCCATATCAATGAGGCCGATCACCGCATTATCTGGTTCGATGCCGCCAACATGCCGCTGATCCGCGCGCTCGATGCCCATTTCTTCGAGCCTGGCGATCCCCGCAACAACCAGTTCTGGCAGGTCGATCAGGGCGACGAGACGTTATGGACCGAAGCTGGGCTGCGCGCGGAGGGAGCAAGCGCCAGCTCGGCGCACTCACCGAAATACCGCTACCCCGGCGAGGCGACGCGCCAACTCATTGCTGCCGCCCCGCCTGCTCCCGACGGGATGCGGGTGGTCCGTTACGTCAATCCCGCGACCGGCGGCGCCGTCATGCCGACGCTCGATTGCTACGCCGCCCGCTTGGACAAGGGCACCACCACGCGGAGAAGACGCGCAACTTACAACGTGGTGTGCTTGGTCGTGGCGGGCGAGGGTCGCTCGACCATCGGGGAGGAGACCTTCGAATGGTCGCAGCACGACGTCTTCACCATCCCGCACTGGACGTGGGCGCGCCACGAGGCGCGCGGCGGCGATGCCGACCTCTTCATGGTGACCGACAGGTCGGCTTTCGAGCGGCTCGATCTCGTGCGCGAGGAGATGGAGTAACGATCGAGGAACGGACTCACCGTGTCCCGGGCGCAGCACGACGCGTCGGGTGGGCAAAATCGCTTGCTGAGAAAGGCACCTGGCACCCGTTCGGCGAGCGATTTTGCCCACGCGCGCTAGACGCGTGGGCATTCGCGCGAAGGCAACCGCGCGGATGACTGCAACGAGGGCGCGCAATGCCCACCCAACAGATCGACAAGACGAGCTCTAGCGCGCGGAACCCGCAAGGGATCGGCGTCCCGCTGCGCCGGGTCGAGGACCGGCGTTTTCTCACCGGCCGCGGGCGATTCGTGGCGGATATCGATCTCT
>DASQXF010000297.1:0-3878 GCA_035639895.1 Xanthobacteraceae bacterium | reverse complement strand
CATCCGCCCTTACGCGAACACGCTCTTGATTCGCATCGGCCGCGGCTACCTGCGCGCCGGCGATACGCTCACCGTGCGCATGGGCGACCGCCGGCAGGGCTCGCCGGGATACCGGCTGCAGACCAATTGCGAGGCGCGCGTCGAGCTGAAAACCTCGATCGATGCGTTTGCCACCTATGAATTCACCGAGCTGCCGGAGCAGCCGGCCTTCACGCTGGTGGCTGGTGAGGCCGCGCAGTGGAAGGCGATCTGGCCATCGCTCGCGGTGGTCGGCGAGCCCTTCCGCCTTGCCATCGTCGCCGAGGACGCATGGGGCAACCCGACCGCCGAGGCCGATGCGACGTTGTCGCTCGTGCCGTCGCGGCCCATCCGCGGATTGCCGCAAACCGTTGCTGTCAAACGCGGCGATGGCCCGCGCGTGTTCGACAATCTGATTGCCGACGCGTCCGGCGACCTCGAGCTGCGCCTGGTGGCAAATGGCCAAGAGCTTGCCCGCGCCAATCCGTTACGCATGGTCGCGGCCGCGCCGCTACGCCGCTACTGGGGCGACTTGCATGGGCAGAGCGGCGAAACCATCGGCATGGGCACGGCGGAGAGCTATTTCCGCTATGCGCGCGATCTCGCTTTCATCGACATCGTCGGCCATCAGGGCAACGACTTTCAGATCACCGACGTGTTCTGGACCGAGCTCAATCGCTTGACCGCGGAATTCGATACGCCGGGCCGCTTCGTTTGCGTGCCCGGCTACGAGTGGTCGGGCAATACCGGCATGGGCGGCGACCGCAATGTGTTCTTTCGCCGCGAAGGCCGCCCGATCAGGCGTTCGTCGCACATCCTGGTCGAGGGACAGACATCGACCCGCGCCATTTACACTGCGGATGAACTGTTTCGTGCGCTTGAAGGGGAGGACGCAGTGGTCATCGCCCACGTCGGCGGCCGCTACGCGGATATCAAGGCTGCCCATGACCTACGACTAGAGCGCAGCGTCGAGGTGCATTCGACCTGGGGCACTTTCGAATGGCTGCTGCACGACGCATTCGAGAAAGGCTACCGCGTCGGCGTCGTGTGCCACAGCGACGATCACAAGGGACGCCCGGGCGCGACCCGGCCAGGCGCCTCGACCTTCGGCGCGATCGGCGGGCTGACCTGCTACTTCATGCCCGAGCTTACGCGCGACGCGTTGTTCGCGGCGCTGCGCCGCCGGCGCCACTACGGCACCACCGGCACGCGCCTCTTCCTCGATCTGCGCGGCACGTTCGATGAGCCGGTCACCGGCTTTTCCGAAGACCCGCAGCTCGCGCGCGCGGACGAATCGGCGGTGCGCGAGGCGTTCATGGGCGACATCATCCGCCCCGGGGCGGTGCCGATGCGCCTTGCCGCCGAGGTCATCGGGACCGCGCCGATCGAGCGCCTCGACGTGCTGCATGGCGCCAAAGTCGTACACACGGCGCGTCCCTTCGCAGTCTCCGATCTGGGCCGGCGCGTGCGTGTCACCTGGCAAGGCGCGGAGTACCGTGGGCGCGGTCGCGAGACGATGTGGCAGGGGAAATTGACGCTGAAAGGCAATCGGATCGCGCGGTTTGCGCCGGTGAACTTCCTCAACCCGGAGCGCAAGGTGGTCGAGACCAGCCCTGGAACGGCGCTCGCCTGGACTTCAGTGACGACCGGCAATCTCGCGGGCATCGATCTCTGGCTCGAGGAGGCACGGCGCGGCACGCTTACGTTCGAGACCAACATCGTCTCCGGCGAGGTCGATCTCGCAACTCTCGCCGAGGACACGGTCGCCTTCGAGGGCGGCGGGCTCGAACGGCGCATCAGCGTCTATCGTTTGCCCGACGAGGACTGGAGCCGGCAGCTCGCGCTCGAGCACGTCGTTACGTTTTCGGGCGGCGCCGATCTGCCTGTCTATGTGCGCGTCACGCAGAGCGACGGACACCAGGCTTGGTCAAGCCCGATTTATCTGATTGCTTGATGCGGCTAGGGCAGGACAAGCGCTCGATCAGTCCTGGATCGCTAACCCCGAGTCGGGGCCATGTCTCTGCGGCATTGCCGTCCGCGTTTTGGCAGGTCCTCATGCCCCGCCATAAGGAGAAATGTAAGCGGCGCTCCAGCACCCTTTGGGTTCTGGCTTGATTTACGGCAGGAGTTGTGAAGCGCGAGAGCGGTTTCAAGCGGCGCGCTGCTGTTGCTCGCGCACCCAGGTCCACGGAAGGAGCTCGTCGAGGCGATTATTGGGCCAGAGGTTGACCAAGCGGACGAGGACATCGGCGAGCCAGACCTGGGGCTCGATACCGTTCAGTTTGGCTGTTTCCATGAGTGAAGCAAGGATGGCCCAATTTTCGGCGCCATCATCATGACCGGCAAAGAGAGCATTCTTGCGCGTCAGAGCCTGCGGGCGCATGGAACGCTCGACTATGTTGGTATCGAGCTCGATGCGGCCATCGTCGAGGAAGTGGGTGAGCCCGTCCCAATGCCGCAGCCCGTAGCGGATGATCTTGGCCGTATCGGAGCCGCCCGCGAGCCGCGCCAACTGATGTTCGAAGAAAATCTTCAGTGCGGTGAGGAGGGGACGCGATCTTGCCTGGCGCGCGGCACGGCGCGCGTCGGCGCTTGCGCCGCGCACCTCCTTCTCGATGGCATAGATCTGCGCAATGCGCGCAACGGCTTCGCTAGCAATCGGCGCATCGCCGCGCTCGGCAATCTTGAAGAACTCGCGCCGCAGGTGGCTCCAGCAGAAGGCGACGGTGATCCGGTCCGCCGGCAGCTTCTTGTACGGCGCATAGCCGTCGCACTGCACGATGCCGCGATAGTTGGCGAGCAGCTTCTCAAGGTACTCGCCCCCTCGGCCCGGCGCGTAGGTGTAGACGACAGCCGGCGGGTCTCTGCCGCCCCAGGGCCGATCGTCGCGCGCGATCGCCCAGAAGTAGCCGGTCTTGGTCTTGCCGCGTCCGGGATCGAGCACCGGCACCGGCGTCTCATCGACGGCCAGTTTGGCAGAGGTGAGAAGATTCGCCTTGAGCCGCTCGTATAGCGGCGTCAACTCGGCCGACGCATAGCCGACCCAGAATGCCAGCGTGGAGCGATCGAGATCGAGGCCTTGAGCGGCCAGCATTTTGGCTTGGCGGTACAATGGAAGGTGCCAAGCATATTTGGCAACCAGCACGGAGGCGACCATGGCTTCGGTCGGCAGTCCGGATTTGATCAGATGCTCCGGCGCCGGCGCTTCCACGATCCGCTCGCAGGCCCGGCAGGCGAGCCTCGGCCGGTGCGTGACAATCACCCGGTATTGGGCCGGGATCACGTCGAGCCGCTCCGACGTCTCTTCGCCGATGACGTGCATCGGCCGCTGGCAGCAGGGGCAGTTCGTGCTGGCCGGCGCCACCGTCTCGTGAATGCGCGGCAAATGGGCCGGCAGCGCGCCACGGTTGATCCGCCGTTTCCGCGGCGCCTCGGCGGCCTGCCTCTTCTCCTCGATCGCCTCGGCCTTGGCGATCGTCTGCTCGATGTCTTCCAGCGCCAGATTGAGCTGGTCGGGGTGAAGCTTGGACAGCCGCTCGCTCTTCGCTTCGAAGCCCTGCGCCTTGCGCAACAGCTGGCGAAGCTTCTCGTTCATCGCGATCAGCCGGTCTCGTTCGGCAAGCGCCGCATCGCGTTCGGCGATCGCGTTTACCGCCAACGCACGCAGCGCATCAATATCGTCGGGCAGCGAATCAGCCAGTCGGTCCACGCGCCGAGCACAGCACATCACAGGCGATTTGCCAGAGCCAAATATGCGCCTGATTCAATTTACCGCAGCCTACTGCACAGCTTCCGGCGCGATCACGCGCCGGGCGTGGACGCGCATCCAATCGAGACCCTCGATGAGTGCCGCCAACTGC
>DASQXF010000296.1:0-2076 GCA_035639895.1 Xanthobacteraceae bacterium | reverse complement strand
GCGTGTTGAGCCAACAATCAGAATCCGCCACCAACCATCCCAATGCTGCCGGGCAGCCCATGGTCGATCAAGCAGCGCGTCCGTCCGGCGCCGGTGCAAGACATGGGGCGGAAGCGTCCGCTTCCAAGGACAAAGCCGCGACCAGGGAGAGAAAGCATTGGCTTGATTACGCGACCGCGTTTCTGACGCTCGCGGCTGCCGGCGGCGCCATTACCGCTGCCGTGTTCACGGGGTGGCAGGCGACGACGGCCGACCAGGGCTTGCGGGACAGCAATCGCGCCTATGTCCACTCGACGAGTTTCCGCTTCGTTCATTATGGGACCAAGAACGAAGGCGGCCGCACGCAATGGTCCGTTTCTCCGGTGATCGAGAACACCGGAAATACCGGCACGCGCGGGATGCTGATGGCCAGCATTATCAGCGCCACGGGTGAGCCGGATTTTGACACCCTCGAAAAAACGGCCTTCGCTCCGGCGCTCATTTTGCCGAAATCCGAGGTGACCGGTGCGGTTTTTTCCATGGACGGACGCGGCCTCGATCTGCTGCGCGGCGGCGGCCTGATCGCCATGGGTATCGTCAAATACGCCGACATTTTCGGCGACGTCCACCTCGTGGAGTTTTGCCACCGCGCGCAATTTGGACCCATCAATTGGGAGGGCATCCCAGCTGGTCAGCCGCTGCGCATCCGCGGCGTCGCCTGCGAGGCGCACAATTGCGAAGACAACGAGTGCGGTGCCGAATGGCATACGCGTGCCACAGCGATCGCAAGCCGCAAGCCCGAGGGCAGCAATACGCGCCGTGAGGCGGCAGCACAACGCTGAGGGCGCTACTTCGCCAGCGGGGTCGGGTCGTTAGACGGCGGATCGATCTCGAACGTGGCGGCGGTGAGGCACGTCATCGAGAAGCTGCCGACGGTCGCGACCAGCGCGACCAGGTGCTCCAGCCCCATCGTTTTTTCCGCGGCGGCGTAGCTTTCGTCGCTGAGCCCCTTGTCGGCGAGGATTTCCTTGGCCACGGCAAAGCAGGTGCGCTCGCGCGCGTCGGCCAGGCTCGGGTTCTGGCGCGCGTTGATCGCGTCGATGACCGCCTGCTCGATGCCGATGGCGAGCGAGTTGCGCACCTGCGCGTACCATGGATAGCGCGCGTTCCAGTGCCGGGCGACCGCGAGGTTGACGATCTGCTGCTCGCGGCGCGACAGCGGCCCGGACGCCAGGGTGGCGCGCATGTTCTGCGATGCCTCGAACACTTTCGGCAAGCGGATATAGGCGTGATACGGCCCGCCGACGATGCCGCTTGTCTGCTTGGCCGCGTCGTAGACGCGCCCCTGCTCGGCGTTCATGTCGGCGCGGTCGATGATGGCGATGCGCGTCATGCCCTTCAGCCCTGAGATTGCGTTTCCGAGTGCGAGGCTAGCATCAGTGCGCGGATCGCGCCATGACGGCGGAAGCCTGGAGCTTGCGGATGCCCGCTTCGCTGCATCCGGGCGCCGCGCGCGCCGTCGTTAACGTCCGCGCATGTTGGCGCGCTGCATGACCCAAACGGTCAGCAGGTAACCCGCACCCGTGATCAGTAGCGTCAGCAAGGCTGGAATCCATGCGGTCGGGATGGCGTAGGTGCAAATCAGGAAGCCGATCGCCGTCCAGGCAACTGCGATCGGATTGAAGCCAGCCCAGTAGCGGTAGCGGCCTTTCGGGTCGTAAAGCGCGGGAACGTCGATCTGCATGCGTCGCACGAACAGGTAATCAAACACGAGCACGCCCGCGACCGGCGCAAACACGTTCCCGAACAAGGTGATGTATCGAAAAAAGTTCAGCACATCCGGCACACCACACAGCGCGACTCCAAACACGCTGACGATCAGCGTGGTCCAGAACCGCCCCAGCCGCTCGAACATGTTGGAAAGCGACAGTCCTCCCGAATAGAGATTGAGCACGTTGATGGTCCAGTCGTCGACGCAGAGGAATACCAGCACAAGCAGGAAAGCGAGCCAGCTGGTTTCGATCTGGGCGGTCAGCACGAAAGGATTGGTGACCTTGCCGAGGGTTGCGGCGGCCCCGTACGCGCCGAGCGCAGTGG
>DASQXF010000295.1:0-3574 GCA_035639895.1 Xanthobacteraceae bacterium | reverse complement strand
CTCGCCGACCAGCGTAAGCCGCAAGAACTGTTCTGGGTCATCAAGCACGGCGTTCACATGACCGGTATGCCGAGCTTCGGCCTGATCGAGGTGCCGGATCGCGAAATCTGGACGATCGTCGCCTTCGTCAAGAAACTGCCGAGCGTCTCGGAGGCGGACTTCAAGGCCTGGTCAGCGAAACCTTGAGGCAGCCGCGAAGCCTCAAGTGATCTCGACGATTTCCGCCTGGGACTTCGCGACCTGGACCGTATCGCCGACCTGCTTGCCGAACAATGCGCGGGCCATCGGCGACACATGCGACAGCGTTCCATGCGCGGGGTCAGCCTCATCCTCGCCGACGATCCGGAAGGTCTGACGCCGCCCGTCGTCGCGGACGATGGTTACAGTCGCGCCGAAATGCACTGTGCTGCGATCGCTCGGCATAGGGGCAAGCTGCGCGCTTGCCCGCCGCGCGGTCCAATAACGCAAGTCGCGAGCTGCGCGCGCGATCGCCGCGCGATCGTTCGCGGCGTGCGCCGCGGCGTGGTCCTGCTGAAGACGCGCGACTTCGGCCTCGATTCGCGCAAGCCCATCCGCGGTCACGAGGTTCGGATGCGGCGAAATGGGCCGATCCGGTAACTCTTCGACCGCCTCGTCCATGTTTTTGACGAATGCTCTACTCATGACCAGGCATTCCCAATTGGTGAGCGTGTTGTTGTTCGTCGGCACTGCCCGAGCCGGCTGCTTGCTTATATGGGACGTTGCAAGCCATATGGGAATGTTGGCGGCGAACCTCGCTGCGCTGCAGAACGCGTTTGGTGGGGAACTATTCCAGTGGCAAAGAGTTCACTCTAACTGGGTGCCGATACGCACCGTCGATACGCAACCCTGGAAAATGCGGATGTATAAGGCGATCACCGCTGCCCTCGCATTTACGCTATGGTGTGCCGGCGCCGCGGCGCAGGTTGCGCCGCAACCGCCCGTGCTCGCCCCGATGCCGAAGCTCAACCTGACGCTGGAACAGCGCCACACCATCCGCGAATTCGTCAAGGACATGAAGGCCGACGCAGCCGACGCCAAGGCGGAGATCGGGGAGCCGATTCCGCAAGGCATTACGCCGCGGCCCATGCCGAGCGAGGTCGGCCAGAAGGTTCCGCAGGTGAAGAGCCATCGGTTTTTCCTCACCGCGCAACAGATCGTGATCGTCGATCCGAAGGACAACAAGGTCGCCGACGTCATCAAGATCGCTGAGGATTAGCGGACCGCGTTACCTCGCTTTATCGAGATATCGCTTGGCAAGCATCACGTGAATGCCTTTGTTGCCGTTCACAACTTGCGTCACGCGCACGTCCGCGGCGAGGCTCGCCAGTGAATAGGCCTGGTAGCGATCGAGCCCAGCGCGTGTGCAAATCAGGTCAAGCATCTGCCGCAGCGCAATCACCACGCAGTCGTCGAGATCGGGGTCGAACGCCATCGTAATCACATGCGTGGGCGTCTCCGCCATCGGCCATTCGAGCCGCATGTCGTCGCGCACCGTGAGCCGGAAGGTGCCGGTCAATCCGGTCTCGACCGCGGTGACGCAGACCTCGCCGTCGCCTTGGACGCCGTGTCCGTCACCGACCGAGAACAGCGCGCCGGGAACGAAAATCGGCAGATAGAGCGTCGTGCCAGCAACGAGCTCTTTGTTGTCGAGATTGCCGCCGTTCTTGCGAGGCGGCTGGGTCGAGATCATGCCCCAGGCGGGTGGCGGCGCCGTGCCCATCACGCCGAAGAAGGGCGCCAGCGGAACCTCCTGGCCCCAGGGCAACCGCCAGCACTTGCGCGCGCGGTCGAGCACGACGTGGATGTGGCGGTTCTCGGCAAAATCGTCCGGCAGAGCGCCGGCGAGGGGACGCACCGAATTGTAGCCCCAGTCGTAGAACACATCGATCGCCTCGATGTCGACCTGGAGCACGTGTCCCGGTTGCGCGCCCTGGATCGCGACGGGTCCGGTCAAGATGTGCGGCCCCATCTGCCGCGGGACCTTTTGATGAATGGCGGGAAGCGCCGGCGGCACCTTGAGCGGTGGCACCGGCATGAGCTCAGGGCTGCCCGACACGGAGGAGATCGTCACGCGTTCGCCGCTCTCGACGGTCAGCCGCGGCGCAAGCCGCGCGTCGAAATATCCCCAGTGCACATTCTCAGGTCCGGGCTCGAGATGGATAGGCATCGGCTTGGTCCGTTGTGGGGCGCGATTCGCGATTAGAGCGCGGCGACGGTATGGACCTCGATGAGGAGCGACTCCTGCACGAGGCGGTCGACGATCAGCAGCGTATTGGGCGGATAGACGCCGTTCGCAAAGATGCGCGGAAACTCGCGCAGCCGATAGGCCATGAATTTCGCGATGTCCTGCGAATGCACGAGATAGGTCGTGAACTCGACCACATTGGCGAAGCTGGCTCCCTGCGACTTCAGCGCGGCCTCGATATTGGCGAAGACCTGCCGGCACTGCGCATCGAAATCGTCGGCGCCGACAACCTTGCCGCTGCGGTCGGTTGCCACTTGCCCGGCGATGAACACGAACTCGGAGGCCTTGACGCGCGTGATCTGTGAATATTGACCCAGCGGCTTGCCCAGCGCGTCGGGATTCTGAATCGTAATCTCAGGCATGGTGAACTCCTCGGAGCGTTGATCATAGTCGAGGGGGTGCGATGGCCGCACAGCGAGAGCTGGAAGAAGGCGATTTGTGGCATTGCTCCCCCATGATCCGGTCGGATGGCGTCCGATCTTCGAGCCTTCGCGACACGGCGACAAGACACAATTCGAATACTTATGGCCCATGGCTCGGGCGCGCGGCAGCCATGCACGGCGCCGTTTATATTCGATTGGGGTTGCTCGAGCTGCATCGCCTTGGCAAGGAAGCACGCGAGGACGCTGATCGAGAAGCGCCGAGGGAACGCCCAGACAATGCCGACGGCCCGCACCCTTCACGCCGGGATCGAATCCCCATTCGCCTGGCTCCGGCTCGGTGCCGCGGCGGTGCTCAGCACCATTGGCGGCGTCGGCACGTGGTCGGTGCCGGTCATGCTGCCGGCGGTCCAAGTCGAGTTCGGCGTCGCCCGCGCTGACGCTTCGCTGCCGTTCACGCTCGCGATGGTCGGGTTTGCCTTGGGCGGCGTGCTCATGGGGCGGCTCAGCGACCGCTTCGGCATCGTGATGCCCGTGTTGTGCGGCATCATCGCGCTGAGCGCCGGCTACATCGCTGCCGGATTTGCTTCCGGTCTCATGCTGTTTGCGCTCGTGTACGTTCTCATCGGCCTCGGCAGCTCCGCCACGTTCGGGCCGCTGATGGCAGACACCTCGCAATGGTTCACCCGTCGACGCGGCATTGCGGTTGCCATTGCCTCCAGCGGCAACTATGCCGCCGGCGCGGTCTGGCCGCCCGTGCTGCACCATTTCGTTGCGACCGAAGGTTGGCGAGCCACCCATATCGGCGCCGGCGTATTCTGCGCCCTTGGCATGCTGCCGCTTTTGCTGCTCTTGCGGCGACGCGCGCCGACCCAGGGAGACGCAGCGACTGAGGGCAGCATCGCGGCGGCGCGGCGCGATGCTGCCC
>DASQXF010000294.1:0-2557 GCA_035639895.1 Xanthobacteraceae bacterium | reverse complement strand
AACCTGATCGAGACGGTCGACGCGGTGAAAGCAACGGTAGCGACGCTGCAAAAGACCTGGCCTGAAGCCGTGCACGTCACCTTCACGCAGGACAAGTCGAAGATCATCCGGCAGATGCTGGGCGACCTGCAGAACTCGGTCGCAACCGGCGTGTTGCTGGTGGCGGTCGTGATCCTGTTCGCCCTCGGCTTCCGCGCCTCGCTGTTCATCGGGATTGCGATACCCGCCTCATTCCTGGCGGGGGTGCTCGGGCTGCAGCTCGCGGGATTGACCGTCAACATCGTCGTGCTGTTCTCGCTCATCCTCGCGGTTGGCATGCTGGTCGACGACGCGATTATCGTGTCGGAATTCGCCGAGCGCCGCATGGCTGAAGGCATGCCGCCGCGGGAAGCCTATTCGCTCGCCGCCAAACGCATGTCCGGGCCGGTCATCGCCGCTACGGCAACCCGCATTGCCGCCTTCTCGCCGCTCCTGTTCTGGCCGGGCGTGGTCGGCCAGTTCATGAAATATCTGCCGATCACGCTGATCGCGACGCTTTCAGCCTCGCTGGCGGTTGCGCTGTTCTTCACGCCCACGCTCGGCGCTCTGCTTGGCAGAGCCTCCCCGGTGCCGCACGACGATCGGGCCGGCGACCGCGGGCCCTATATGCGCACGGTGCGGCTCGCGCTGCGCTATCCGGGCACGACGCTCGCGTTGGCCGCATTGCTTCTTTTCGTGGTGCACGTTGCCTACGGCAAATTCGGCCGCGGCGTCGAATTCTTTCCCAAGGTCGAGCCCGACTACGGGCAGGTCGTCGTGCACGCCCGGGGCAACCTCTCGCTCGATGAAAAAAATCGTCTGGTCGCAGAGGTCGAGAAACGCGTGCTTGCCTTCGACGGCCTCAAGACCGTCTACACCCGCATCGGCGAGCAGCCGCGGGGTATGAGTGAGCTCACCGAGGACACGATCGGCGCCATCCAGTTCGAGTTCGCGGACTGGCGCAGCCGCGCACCCGCGCACGAGGTCATGGACGCGATCCGCGCCAAAACTGCCGATATCGCGGGCATTCTCATCGAGGTGACGGCGCCGCGCGCGGGCCCGCCGACGGGCAAGCCGATCCAGGTGCAGCTTGGGGGATTGGACCCGGCAGGGCTGCCGGCGGCCGCGGCCAAGGTTGCCGCCATCCTCGCCGCGCGCAGCGACATCCGCGACCTCGATGACGGCCGGCCGCTCCCCGGCATCGACTGGAAGATCGAGGTCGACAAGTCGGAAGCGGCGAAATACGGCGCCGGCATCAATACCGTTGGCAGTGCCGTTCAGCTCGTCACCAACGGTCTCAAGGCGACCGAATACCGGCCCGTCGACAGCGACAAGTCGGTGGACATTTTGGTGCGCTTTCCACCGGACCGCCGCAGCCTCGACCAGATCGACGAGCTGCGGGTGCAGACCCAGGCCGGACACGTGCCGCTCGGCAACTTCGTGCAACGCGTGCCGGCACCACGGGTCGGCTACATCAATCGCGTCAATAGCAACCGGGTGATGACGGTGTCCGCCAACGTCGCCGAAGGCGTGCAAACCGCCAAGATCCAGCAGGAGATCGCGGCCGAGCTTGTCAAGACGGACCTCGGTTCCGGCGTCACCTTCAAGCTCAAGGGCGAGGACGAGGAGCGTGCCAAGGCCGGGGCGTTCCTGCTCAAGGCGTTCGGCGCGGCGATCTTTCTCATCTTCGCCATTCTGCTCGCACAATTCAACAAGCTGACTTCGGTCGGCTTGGTGCTCACCGCCGTCGTGCTCTCGACCTTCGGCGTTCTGGTGGGGCTGCTCGTGATGGGCCAGCCGTTCGGCGTGGTCATGACCGGCATCGGCGTCATCGCCAATGCTGGAGTGATCGTGAACAACAACATCGTGCTGATCGATACCTATGATCGGTTGCGGCGCGAGGGCGTCGCCGCCTATGACGCGATCATGGAAACCTGTCGCGAGCGCGCCCGTCCGGTCGTTCTCACTGCGGTGACCGCGATCCTGGGGGTGCTGCCGATTGCGTTCGGCATGAACATCGAGTTCCTGTCACGCGAAATCACCGTCGGCGCGCCGGCGACGCAGTGGTGGATCAATCTCTCGACCGCGATCGTGTTCGGGCTCGGCTTTGCCACCATCCTCACGCTGATCGTCACGCCGGCGGCGCTGATGGCGATTGCCAATCTGCGCGAGCGGCGCTTGCGCTGGTCGGCAGCACTGCGTCCGTGGCGGGCGGCGCTGCGCACGTAGCGGCTGCCGGCGTTTGGGCGGACTTAAGCAAGGGCCGCTCCGCTGTCGAGATGTGGCCTTCTTCTCATGCGTTGTGATCGCATGCGGGCTTGTGATCAGGCTCTCGCAGGTCAGAGAGCTGGTCGCTAGTTCGAAAAGGTCTTCGACCGCTTATTATCGCACTGCCTGCGACCGGCCTTTCGGCCGCCGGAACGATCGCCACGGCACTTGGCCTGATCACGCCGGTGCAAGGCGCCATCTTCCAAGAGGTGATTGATGGTCATCCTGAATGCGCTTCGGGCGCTGCGCGGGCATTTGACAGCTGCGGCTG
>DASQXF010000293.1:0-2464 GCA_035639895.1 Xanthobacteraceae bacterium | reverse complement strand
GATGGCGAAAGTGCTGACGACGGATGCGGTGAAGGAGAAGCTCGCCACGCTCGGTCTGGCGGTGGTGCCGAGCACGCCGGCCGAACTTGCGGCCGTGGTCAGAGAGGGCCTTGGCGTGCGCGGGGAATTGGTCAGGGCCGCCAACATCCAGGCCGAATAGCGGCGATGTCAAAGCTGCGTATTTACGGCGTCGCCCGCACCCGTGCCTTTCGCGTGCTTTGGGTCGCGAACGAGCTCGGGCTCGATTACGAGCATGTTCCCATCGAGATCGGGCCTGGCGGCGCGCGCAAGGCGGAATACCTCGCCATCAATCCCAATGGCCGCTTGCCGGCGATCGAGGCTGACGGGTTCATCTTGTGGGAATCACTCGCGATCACGCTCTATCTCGCCAAGAAGCATGGCCGGCTCTACCCGACGACGCTCGAAGGCGAGGCCAAGGCCTGGCAATGGAGTTTATGGGCGGTGCAGGAGGTCGACCGCGGCATCAATATCTGGTCGCTGCATGCCGTGCGCCTGCCGGCCGAGGATCGCGACCCGGAGCGCCGCGTCGAGGCGCTCAAGGTGCTGGAGCGGCCGTTCAAAGTGCTCGACGATGCGCTGGCCGGAGGCGCCTATCTACTGGGCGAGGACTTCACGGTCGCTGATCTCAACGTCGCCGCGGTCATCAGCCGCGCGGTCGACATGGATCTTTCCGCGACGCCGCGGCTCGCGTCATGGCTCAGGCGCTGTCTCGAGCGTCCGGCGGCGCGGGCGGCGTGTGCCTTGCGCGCAAATGCCGACGCCGAGACTCCGCCGGAGGTGGTGCGGGCGATCGCGCGGCACAATCGCCTGTGAGAGTTCGGCGAAACGCTACGAGGATATCTCATGCCCAAGCGCAGCGCCGGCATCCTGATGTTCCGACGGCGCGAAGCCGAGATCGAGGTCCTGCTCGTGCATCCGGGCGGTCCGTTCTGGGCCAAGAAGGACGCCGGCGCCTGGATGATCCCGAAAGGGGAATATTCGGAAGACGAGGATGCGCTTGCGGTGGCCAAACGCGAATTCGAGGAGGAGACCGGCGCTCGCCCGCACGACCATTTCCTTGCCTTGGGCGAGGTCACGCAGGCGGGCCGCAAGCTCGTCACGGTGTGGGGGCTCGAAGGCGATTTCGACCCGGCGACACTCAGCTCGAACCGCTTCGAGCTGGAATGGCCGCCAAAGAGCGGGCGCAAGGCATCCTTTCCCGAAGTCGACCGCGCACAGTGGTTCTCGCCTGTCGAGGCCCGGCAGAAGATCTTGCCCTCGCAGCGCGAGTTCATCACGCGGCTGCTCGCCGCGCTCGGCGTTTAGCGCAGTTTCATCATCGTTGGAATCATGAAGCTTGATCATCAGCGGGGCAGCAGGCTCGGTCTGCTCCCACTCCCACCGAACTCGGGTTTACCCGAGTTCGGCACATTAATATAAGTCGGCTAAAGTCGGATAAATCCGACTTCAGCTGGGAGAGGAAGCGCACCGAGCCACCCCGCGCAATGCCTTCCCCCACCGCTACGCTCGCCGCAAGGCGGGTCCGTCCTGCATCGGGGCAATATATAGAGGGGCGGCGGAGGAGCGGAAAAGCAGCACCGGCGGCCTTTTCAATCGCCGTCACGATTGCTACATAAGCCGCCGCGGGTCGTTCCTGCGCTGTCCGCTTTTCGGATGCTTTTGACGCGGGGTGGAGCAGCCCGGTAGCTCGTCAGGCTCATAACCTGAAGGTCGTAGGTTCAAATCCTACCCCCGCAACCACATTTTTTGTACCCCGGCTTCGGTGGGCCGGGGTGTTTTTCGCGCGAAGGCCCAGAATCGCAGAAAAATTCCTATGAGATAACGCCTACCTGGCTGCTAACCCGCTCTAGCTGTGAACTTTCAGGAGGTTGTTCATTCGGCCGCAGCCGTGAACGCTGATGTCGCCAAACAGAAGCGATTCGCGGAGGACCGAATGGACATGCACAAGAATGCCCGCCTGACGCCGAAAGGTCGAGAGCAGATGGTGCGTGCGGTAATGGATGGCGGGTTGAGCAGGGCCGCTGCCGCGTGCCGGTACAACACCACGCCGAAGACGGTCGCCAAGTGGGTCAAGCGTTTCCGCACAGAAGGTATCGATGGATTGCACGATCGCTCCTCCAGACCCCTTTCATCGCCAGCCCAAACACCCGCTGCCACAGGCGCCGCCGTTGAGGCTTTGCGCCGTCAGCGCTACACAGGCAAGCACATCGCCGGCGCGCTCGGCATCTCCTCGGCAACGGTGAGCCGCATTCTTCGACGTCTTGGGCTCAACTCATTGAAAGCTCTGGAACCTGCTGAGCCGGTGCGCCGCTATGAACGGGAGCATCCTGGCGAACTCATCCACATCGACATCAAAAAGCTCGGTCGTTTCAATGCCGTCGGCCATCGCATCACCGGCGATCGCACTGGCCAAAGCAACAGCCGCGGGGTCGGATGGGAGTAC
>DASQXF010000292.1:0-3364 GCA_035639895.1 Xanthobacteraceae bacterium | reverse complement strand
CCTTCGCGCGCTACGGCGGCAAGACCTACTCGAAGCCGGAGGCGGATCGGGCGCTCGCGCTGACGCTCGACTTTTTCCAGCAGCATCTCGGCTAGTGTGGTGACTTCGTTCCCAAGCTCAGCCGTCATTCCGGGTCCCGAGCGTAGCGAGGGAGCCCGGAATCCATAACCACTGGCCTGCGGTTATGGATTCCGGGCTCGCCGCTTCGCGGCGCCCCGGAATGACCAAGAGGAGCTCAATCATAAACCGTGTCGATGTAGTGCTCGGAATCCACGACGGCCTCGATCACCGTCGGTCCTTCTGCCGCGAGCGCCGTCCTGACCGCGGCTTCGAGCGCTTCGGCACTATGGGCTGCGTGCGCGGGGACGCCGAAATAATGCGCCGGCGGCTCGCGATAATCCTCCGCCTGCAGCTCGGTGCCGTAGAGCGGGAACTGGCGCCGGATCTGTTTGACCTTGATGAGCGCGAGCCAGCGGTCGTCGAGGACAACGATCGGAAGCGTGATGCCGAGCCGCTTGGCGGTCGCGACCTCGCCGCAGGTCATCTGAAAGCAGCCGTCGCCCAGCAGGCAGACCACCGGCGCCTGCGGGCGCGCGAGCTTGGCCGCGATCGCGGCCGGCAGAGCAAAACCCATGGACGACCAGCCATTGGTGATGTGAAACGTCTTGGGCGCATCGGCGCTCCATTGGCTCGCGATCTGGTGCGTATGCGCCCCGACATCGAAAGCGAGCACTCCCTCGCGCGGCAGCGCGCGGCGAACCGCGTCGATCGCAGCGTGCGCGGTGAAGGATTTGGCTGCGGGACGCAACGCGGCGTGAAAGCTGCGGCGGTGCTCCGCCAGCATCGCCTTATCCCAGCGATTGCTGGCGGCGGGAAACGCGGCGAGCCGCGCCAGTGATGAATCGAGGTCTCCGATGACCTGATGCATCACGTTCACCGAAGGTGCTACGTCCGCCGGCTCGATATCGATTTGCAGCAGCGGCCGATCATCGATCCACGCTTCATATTCCACCTCGACCGTGTCGTAGCCGAGACCGAGGATGAGATCGGCAGAACGAAGAAATTTGCGCTGGACTTGCCGGCAGGCGCGCTCGATGCAGCCGAGGGCGAGCGGATGATTGTCGTCGATCATCCCTTTGGCCATGGTCGTTGTGGCGAACGGCAAATTGTGGCGCTCGATCGCTCTGCGCAGCAGCGAGGGATCGGCAACGCGCATCGCGGTCGAGCCCAGCACTGCGATCGGCCGCTTCGCGGCGGCGATCAATTCCCCCATGCGACTGAGGGCAGCATCAGAGGCGGGCGCAAGCCTGCGCGCTTGCGCCGGCGCCGGAACGCGCTCGTTGGTGGCGGCAAGCGCGACATCCTCCGGCAGATCGAGATGCACCGGCCCCCTTGGCTCGGTGAGCGCCAGCGCAATCGCGTGCGTGAGCGTCTCGGCGACGCAGCCCCGCTCGAGCCTGAGCGTCGCCTTGGTGATCGGCTTGAATAGGGCGTGGTGATCGATCCACATCTGTATGCGCCGGCCGAGCTGATCGGTATTGAGGTTGCAGGTGATCGCGATCATGGGCGAGCGATCGAGAAAAGCGCCGCCCACGCCGGTCGCGAGATTCGTCGCACCTGGGCCCAGCGTCGCGAGACAAAAACCCGGTGCGCCGGTCATCCGCCCGGTGACGTCGGCGGCGAAGCCTGCCGAGCCTTCGTGCCCGGTGAGCACGAATTCGATCCCACCCGTGCGCATCGCCTCCATCAGCGGCAGCACGTTGCCGCTCGGAATGCCAAATCCGCGGGTCACGCCGTTCGCCTTAAGCGTGGCGATGATCAGATCGGCGTTGTTCATGATAGACCGCGAGTGCCGTGTCGCATGCGCGTTCGCTCACGCCGGCGCCTCGAGCATCTGCGGAGCGAGCCTTTTGCGAAGATCGGGCTCGCCGAGATCCCAGAACAATCCCGCCATCATGCCTAGCCCCTCGCGTGCGATCGGCGCGAGCAGATGCTCGTCCGGCGCGTGCTGCGAGCATCCGGCATAAGAGTGCGGGATCCAGATGGTGCGCAAACCGAGCACATCGGTGAAGCTGTCGTTCGGCAGCGATCCGCCGAAACTGGGCAGAATGGTCGGCCCGCGCCCGGTGGTGTGCTCGATCGAGCGGGCGACGAAGCCGACCCAGGGATCGTCGGGATCGAGCCGAGTCGCCTGAAAAAATCCGCCTCGGCCGCGGCGCACCTCGACTTGCGTGAAGCCGTGGCGGTCGAGGTGGCGGCGCAGCGCCGGAATGATGTCGTCAACGTCGGTGCCGACGACATAACGCAGCTGGCAGTGGGCGCGCGCCTGGCCCGGAATGGCGTTGACCGGATGCTCCGGCGTTCCCGTGACGAAGGCCAGCACCTCAAAGCTATTCCAGGCGAAGACGCGTTCCGCCGGGCTGAGATCCGCTTCGCCCCAGTCGGGGTCAACGGTTGGACCGTTTCCGCCGCCATGGACCTCCACGTTGGCAAGAAGGCGCCGCACCGAGGCGGGCAAGGGCGGCCGCCATTCCGGCACCCGAATGGTCCCGCGCGCATCGGTGATGCAGGCGAGTGCATGTGCGAGGATGATGCCGGGATTGGCGAGAAGTCCGCCCCAGTTGCCGGAATGATGGGCGCCCTCGCGCAGATCGACGACGAGCTCGATCGGATGTCCGCCGCGTGACCCCAGAAACAGCGTCGGCCGATCGGGGGCGGCGCGCGGGCCGTCCGAGGCGATCAGCAAGTCCGCCCGCAGCAGGCCGTCCTTGTGCGCGCGGCAAAGCTCGCGCAATCCGGCGGAGCCCACTTCCTCCCCCATCTCGATGAGGATTTTCGCGTTGAAACCGAGACTGCCGCGCTCGGCGATCACCGCCGCGAGCGCGGCGATGTTGATGCTGTGCTGTCCCTTATTGTCGGCAGTGCCGCGGCCGTAGATGCGCTTGCCCTCGATCGTCATGCGCCATGGCGAAAGCCCCGGCCGCCACAGATCATCAAGGCCGCGGACCGTGTCGCCATGCCCGTAGATCAGAACTGTGAACGCGGCCCCTTCCTCGCTCTGTTCGGCCACGAGAAACGGAGGCCCCGACGGGTTGTCGATAATGCGCGACGTAAATCCGAGCGGAGCGAGACTGGGCACGATCTCGTCGTCGAGATAGCGGCGCAGTTCGCTAGCGCGTTCCGGTTCCTGGCTGCTGCTGGGGATGGCAACCCGCCGCTGCAAGTCGACGAGAAATTCGCCGCTGTCGAAATAGCTATGCGCGCGGGCGATGGCGGCGGCGCGGCTCATGCTTACATCCTTCCGCGGCTGCGCGCTTGAGTTGGTTGGATGAGGCAATTACGGTCGTATGGATATTGCATGGGG
>DASQXF010000291.1:0-17183 GCA_035639895.1 Xanthobacteraceae bacterium | reverse complement strand
GTCGTTCGAGTTCAGGAGAACTGCGTTGCAAGAACACAAGTTTCAGATCGGTCAGACCGTCTACTTCACGTCACGCCCGATTGGCCACATGGCCCGTAACAGTACCTATCAAGTGGTAAAGCTGCTCCCCTCCGACGGCTCCGATTACCAGTACCGCATCAAGAACCCCAATGAGGCGTTCGAGCGCGTGGCGAGGGAAAGCCAACTCGAATTTTCGCGCTGAGCCGGCCCGACGTTCTCGGCTGGAACTAGTCACATAGCCGCGCTCTTGCGCACACGCTGAAGCGCGCGCGCAAGCAACCTGCCCGTAGCCATTCGCAAGTTCCGCGCGGGCCCGGCGGGATGGTAAGCCTTGCCCCCCTGAGCCATACTGCCCACGGAGTCGTGGCTTATGCTCGATCGCCTCAGGGAATGGGTGACAGCCCTCGATTTGACCGGCATTGTGGCGCTGCCGGTGTGGGCGCTCGCCGGCTTGGCGGCGTGCGTGGTGCTTGTCTGCGCGTTCACTCTCGTCCGCTCCGACGGCAGAGGCGTGCTGGCGGTCGTCGTTCTGCTGATCATCGTGTTGGCCGGCTGGTGGGCGCGCGATCATTTTGCCCACCGCGAGCTTGCAGCCGAGTTGCGCGCGCTGGATACGCGTGCATTTGACCTGGCGACGCGCGCGTTCGCACCGGGGTCGGCGCTGGGATGCCTCGATGCGAACGCCGGCGAGACGGTGGAGGCCGCCTGCGAAAAGGCGGTTTTCGCCAGCCCGGAAGCAACCGCCGCGGCCGTCGCCTATGTTGCGGCGCAGCTCAGCCTATTAGGCTCCGCCAGCGAGCTTGGACGCCGCCACGGCGGTGCGAACCCGGGGGCCGCCATGCTGCGTCGCGCGATCGAAGCCGACCGCTTCGGCATCGTGGCGCATGTGCTCGCGACCCGCGATGGTTGCACGCCGGGCCGATGCACTGTCTTCACCTGGCTGCGCGATCCCAGCCGGATCAATGCCAACTTGGCGGAGCGGCCATTCGAAGCTCGGGTCAAGACTTATTCCGCGAACTGGCCGAGCGCCGGTGTCCGCGGATTGGTGAGCAGTGCGCCTTCCCCGCCGCCCGCAGCGGCGGCGAAAGTGCCAAACAATCTCTACTTCCCATCGGCGTCCTCCATCCCGCCGGTCAATATCATGACCGCCGAGCCGCCAGCTGCGCAGCGGCAGCCTCAAGACGCGACCGCCACCACTGAGTCCGCGCCGCCGACACCGCCGCGCCGACCGCCGCAGGCAGATTCCCACACGCGTCAGCCGCCGAGCAGCGCTCCCGCGCGCTCGGCCCCGATGCCGCTTGCTCCCCAGCAATAACCCATCTTCTGAGGATAAGCGCGGCGCGCACATGGAAACGCCAGGCCGCCTCGCTATCATTCGTCACACTTTGGCTCTGGAATATCCATCGTGGCTCTTCATCTCATCAAGCTTTGCGTCGGATGCGACTCCGTCCAGGATCTCGAGGACTGGATCCGGCAGAAGCTTAAGGAGCGCAGGAAACGCGGACTCTCGAGCGAGCACATGCACCGCACGCGCATGGTGCCCAAGCGGGCGGACGAACTGCGCGACGGCGGCTCGCTCTACTGGGTGATCCGCGGTGAGATCATGTGTCGCCAGCGCATCCTCGATGTTCGCCCATTCGTGGACAAGGAAGGAGTCGGCCGTTGCCATCTGGTCCTGGAGCCGAAGCTTGTCCTGGTCGAGCCGCGCCCATGGCGCGCCTTCCAGGGCTGGCGCTACCTGGTGGTCAAGGACGCCCCGCGCGACCTCGACCGAGTGGCGCCCGGAGCCAAGAACATGCCGGAGGCGCTGCGTCGCGAGTTGAGAGAGCTCGGCCTGTTGTGAGCGGGTGGCGTCTATTTCGCGGAGACCCGCAGGCCTAACTTGTCGATGATCGCGCGGTAGGTCTCGTCCTGCCTGGCAAGGTAGCTGTTGGCTTCGGCGCCGCGCAGAAATGCGATGCCGGCGCCGGCATTGTCCATGCTGGCACGAAGCTCCTTGGATTCCATCGTCTTGGCGAGCGCATCGGCCAGTCTGGCGATGACCGACTGCGGGGTTCCCTTGGGAACATAAACGCCGTGAAACGCGCCGATCACCAGATCGACGCCGTTCTCCTTGAAGGTGGGAAGATTTCCATAAAGCGGCGAGGGGGCGCTATCGGCGACTGCCAGCATCCGCACCTTCTTTGCCGCCTCGAGGCTCTTGTAGGACACTGGTACGGCGACATGAATGTCGATGTGGCCGCCGGCCAAAGCGATGGCGCCGTCGGAATCGCCCTTGAACGGCACCTGGATCGTCTGGATGCCCGCGGCATTCTCCAGACCGGCGGCAAAAATTTGCGCCGATGCACCGGGAATCATTCCGAGGCGCAGCTTCCCGGGCTGTTTGCGGGCATCCTCGACCAGATCCTTCAGCGTCTTCCAAGGCGCGCCATACTGGACGGCCACGGCTGCCGGATCTGTGTTGACGATGGCGACGAGTTCGAAATTCGACAGGGAAATGGGCGTCGGCACCGTGTACTGCGACGTAACGGCCGACGTCGAAAAGAAGCCGAGCGTGTAGCCGTCCGGCGGGGCTTCGGCCACTTCACGCGCGCCGAGCACGCTGCTCGCACCGGGCTTGTTGACGACCGCCACCGGCCGGCCGATATGCTTCGTCAAGTCCTGCGCGACAATGCGCCCGATGAGATCGGTTCTGCCGCCGGCGGGAAACGGAACGATCATGGTCAGCGCCTTGGTCGGGTAGTCTGCTTGCGCGGCGACGGGCAACTGCCCCGCCAACAACGCGAGGGCGCTCAAAATGCCCGCGAAGACGTGAAATCGCTTCATGCCCTTCCTCCGTGGGACTTCGACCGATGGTCGACCGTTTCTGCGCCACCTCACGCGATTGAATTGGCTCGCCGCATGCTGGCGATCATGGACGATTTCATGACCACCTCCTTGGCGAGAGCGGGCACTTCGGAGGCCCGCCGCAGCTCGTCCAGCCTTTGCCGGCGGATAACCGGATCGACTTCTTCAAGGGTGCGTTTGTTGCGGATCGACGATTCCTGCACGTACTCGACGTTGGCGGTGCGGCGCTGGCGCACGTAGCGGTCGAGGAGCGAGGCATCGGCTTCGCTGCGCCAGATGGCCGCGAGCTTGTCCGTCAGATTGATGGCGTCCTGCAGCGCGCTGTTGAGGCCAAATCCGCCGAGCGGGTTGTTCAGATGAGCGGAGTCGCCGGCCAGCAGCATGCGGCCGGCGCGGAATGTCGTGGCAACGCGCTGATGGACCCGATAGATCGTCCGGTGAACGGTTTCATAGCGTCCTTCCTTGGGCACCACCGCCTGCAAGCGTTCCTCGACACGATCCTCACTGAGCGCATCGTCATCGGTCTCGTCAGCCCCGCAACCGTAGAGAAAGCGCCACAGGCCCGGGGGGCCGTTGTGCGGCAGACGGAAGACCGCGCACCATTCGATGGGGTGGGAAATATATGCGGTGTCGGTAAAGCCGCGCTGGCCGAGATCGTACGGCGTGCTGATCAGCGCGAATTTTTCAGGATAGGTGAAGCCTTCGAAGGCGATCTTCGCGCATTTCCGCACGATGCTGCCGCCGCCGTCGGCGCCGATCACCCAAAGGCCGGTGAAGGTCTCGACGCCATCCGGAGCCTGCGCCTTGACGCTAACGCCGTCGGCATCCTGCAGAACGTCGGTGACGCGCGAGGAAAACCGAACCTCGGCATGCGGCAGGCGCTTCAGCATGTCGTAGACCAGCGGCGTGAGCTTGTGCTGCTCGCAGTGCAGGCGAAACGGGTAGGGCGTTTCGTCCTTGAGCAGCGAGGCGAGCTCGAAAAGGGCGATCACTCCCTCGGTGCGGTCGCGCAGCTGCCAGGTAGGAACGATAATGCCGATCTCGAGCAGCTTCTTGGTGATGCCGCTGGCCTCGAGCACCTCAAGCGTCGGCGGATGAAACGAGCCCGCCCGCAAATCCATGAACAGGTCCGGATGGGCCTCGAGCACCAGAACCGGAATGTCGCGTTGGGCGAGCGCCAGCGCGCACACCAGCCCCACGGGACCGCCCCCGACGATGACGACCCGCCGCTGATGCCTTGGTGCCACGCCGTACTCCCGCGCCGGGGCATCGAGGCCCCTGCCTGAGTAATGTGAATACAGTGTACAGCCTTGCATGGTCAACGGCTTGGCTTCAAGAGCGAGTCGCCGCGCTGGGACTCTCGGCCGCAGAAGGCGCGCGGGGCCTTCCCAGGCCCAAATTCACAAACGGAATACTGTAGACACTTTGGCCGGGCGTCGCTAATATCCGCGGCATCCTGTTGCCCAGGAGACATTCCTCCGCTTGCCCAGGAAAGGAGAGCGAAGCATGCCCACCGTGGTTGGTAACCGCACTAAGCTCGTGGTCGAAAGCGCCGAGGCGGTACTCGGATTGCACTGGTTCGTCGCGCGCGACCACACTGCCAAGGACGAGGGTCTCGAAATCGAGATCATTACGCCCGGCATCAAGACGAAATTCGACTGGAAGGATCCGCGAAGCCGGGATCATCATCTGGTCAGCTCGACCAACTATCAGAAGGCGTTCGAGCAGGGCAAGGCCGACATCTATCGCGCATGCGAATGGGGTCAGATCCGCCGCACCGCCGACAATCCGAAGGGGCCGATCGTCGCCCGGCGTCCGGCTATGGTGTACCAGTCGATCTTCGTGCGCGGCGATGCTCCGATCGACGCCCCCATCAATCTCGCCGGCAAGAGAGTCGGTGTGCAGTATCACCAGGGGTCCCACTACGTGACGCTGGCCATGCTCGAGGGCTTCATGCCGCGCGAACAGATCAACGCCGTGCACTCCGGGACGGTCGGCGAGCGCTATGAAGCGCTCATGAGCGGCGAGACCGATGCTGCCACGCTCATGGAACCGTGGGTCACCCTGGCGCACAAGAACGGCTGCAAGGAGCTGATCGGAACGTTCTACCAGGGAACAGAAAACAGCGCGGCGACGCTCGACACCAAGATCTGGGACGCGGCGAACCGCGCGGTTAGGAAAGCGGTGCGGCTCATCAATCAGGACAAGCGGAAGTACATCCACTACCTGATCGAGGAGATCCCGGAGCAGTACGCCAAGCAGCTCAAGCCGGAAGACTTCTATCTGCCGCGGCTGCGTTACGTCGATCCCGCGCCGTACACGCAAGCCGAATTCGAGCGCGCGTACGGCTGGATGGTCAGCTGGGATCTGGTCAAGCCGAACGCGCGTTACGAGGAGATGGTCTGCAACCGCGTCGCCTGAGCCGACTTGCAGGATGCGAAGCGGCCGGCCGTCATCTCGCCGGCCGCTCTTCTTTTGCGCGCGTTTTGGCGGGCGCCCGCGTCCCACTCTCCTGTTCGCGGCGAATGGCTTCGCCGGTGTTGAGGATGTGGCGTTCCAGCCGCGCGCTCGCCTTCGCGAAATCCCGGCGCTCGAGCGCGCTCAAGATCTGGCGGTGCTCGGTCGCCGCCTGGCGCAGGCGCTCGGGACTGCCGGTCCGGCGCGCATACCGTTCGGTGTTGAGCTGGATGCGCTCGACCGTCTCCACAATGGTAGGCGATTCCGCCCGGCTATAGAGCGCGCGATGAAACTCCCAGTTCTTCAGCACCCAGCGCGTGCCATAGTCCTTGATCTGATCGGTCTCGTCGCAAATCTTGCGCAGCTTGTCGATGTCGGACTGGTCGAAGCGTTTTTCGGCCTTGCACAGCAGATGCGCTTCGAGGACGGCGCGCATCTCGATCGAGTCGAGTATCTGCGGCAGCGTCATGCCCGTCACGATGGTGCGGTGGTGCGCGATGTTGCGGACCAGGCCTTCGGCCTGGAGCTGACGCAAGGCCTCGCGAATTGGGACGCGCGAGACGCCGAAGAACTCCGACAGTTGGACCTGGTTCAGCTCTTCATTGTCGGCGAACTGACCGTCATAGATCGCTGTGCGCAGCGCCGTGGCCAAGTAGTCGGTGATGGTCTTGCGGTCGCGCAGGACCGGATCCCATTCCATCCGCTCGAATTTCTTCGAGCTGATCCTATTGCGGAGCGCAATGCGGTTGCGTCGATTCATTCCCAGCCCAGATGCCGTATGTCGGTACGACAAAGCCGCGGCGGCATTACCCGCCCGCCGGGTTCTTACAAAGTATGCTGTATACAGGACCGTCAAGATCGCGCAAAGATGAACTTCAGTCGCCGAGATCGGAGCGGGAATTCGTGTGAGGACCAAGCTCCGCCACGCGCGTTCGCCATGAGCGCCCGCTGACGAAGCAGGCGGTCAAAGCCGCCAGATTCCGGATTTGCGGAGAAGAGTCGTGAGTGAGCCACGCAATTCGCGAATAACTCGGATATTCGGCCATCCGGATCGACTGAGCGGGGCGGTGCTGTCGCTGCTGGCCATCGTCGCCCTGATCGAAGCCGCGCCCCTCCCTTATGGGACGGTGCGCGCGCCGGATGCCGGCTTCTTTCCGAAGACGCTGGCGGTGCTCCTGCTGTTCTTCAGTCTGGGAATCTTCTTCAACTCGTTCCTGAGCAAGGCCCATTCGGTGCAGTTCACGTCGCGCTCGTGGCAGGTCGCGATCGCCGCCGCGGCGTTCATCGCCTACGCGGTGGTGCTGCAGAAGGTGGGATTTGTCATCGCGACGGTCGCGCTGATGCTCCTCGTCATGCGCGGGCTTGGCGGTATGAGCTGGAAGCAATCGCTGCTGATAACGGTCCCCAGCGTGATCCTGTCCTACATCGCGTTCGTGCAGCTCGGCGTGCCGCTGCCGCGCGGGCCGCTGCCGTACTAGCCCAAGCTTCTTCGATCTCGAAATATGCCGCGTAAGCGCGCTTCCGCGTGCAACATTGCGCTCCAACGCTAGCCTGGGAGCTTGACTTGCGCGCGGTTCGAACGCTCCTGGTCGGGCCCCGAAAACCACGGATCGAGGCGCGCGTAATGGCCCCAGACGTGGCTGTAGAACTCTTCCTTGCGCGCGCCGGTGAGTACGCTGCGGACCTCACCGGTGGAGATTTTCTGCACCGGGCCGACCTGGGCCGCGATCCAGTGCAGCTGGGCGGTCTCTTCCAGCGCGAATGCCGCGATGGTGGCGTTCTCGATCGAATCGCCGCAGACCGCAACGCCGTGGTTCTTGAGCACGAGTGCGACGCTGTCACCAATGGCGTCGCGACACATGCGGCCGCGCTCAGGCGTGTCGATCTGCCGGTCGAAATCCAGGATCGGCACCTGCGGCGCGAAGATCGCACCGCGGTTGCCGACGGGCAGGATGTTGACGCCGGCGATCCCGAGCGCCGTGGCATAGGTCGGATGGGCATGCACCACCGAGGTCACGTCCGGCTTGGCCTTCATGATTTCGAGATGCAAATAGCGTTCGTCGACCGGCTCGATACGGCCTTCCAGCCAGTTGCCATCGAGATCCACCGTGACGATGTCGTCGACGTCGGTATCGATGAGCGAACGCCCCTCCGAATGGATATGACCGAGGATCAGCACGTGATCGGTGCCGGGAATGCGCGCGCTGACATGCCCCTTGGTCAGCGGCCAGATGCCGCCAGCCGTGAGGATCCGGTGCGCCCTGGCCACGCGGCGCCGCAGTGCCGTGATTTCGGTTTCCAGGGTGGTTTTGGCATTGGCATACGTGGGACGATGGATGGTCATCGGCGGTTCTCCTCCCTGGCTATTTCGACGGCTGCACGAGCAAACCGAGTTTCTTGATCAGGTCGTAATAGACCTTGTCGTTTTCCGCAAAGAACGCCTTGAATTGCGCGGTATCGAGATAGCGCACCCCGAGCAGCAGATCGCGCATGCGGCCCTGAAACTCGGAATTGGCGGCCACCTTGCCGATGGCCGTGTCAATGCGCGCGACCACGGCGGCAGGCGTGCCTTTGGGCGCGAATACGCCGTGCCAGGACGAAATGGAGAGGTCGACTCCGGCCTCCTTCATGGTCGGTATGTCGGGATATTCGGGAACGCGGCGATCGGCGGCGACACCGAGAACGCGCACCTTCTTCGCCTCGCGCATGGTCTTGAGCGGCGCGAGGATATCGAAATCTGCATCGATGTGGCCGCCGGCAAGCGCGACCGTCCGCTCGCCCCCGCCGCGGAAGGGGACGTCGGTCACCTCGATCCCGGCCTTTTCGGCAAAGGCGGCGGCAAAGATCTGGGCCGAGCTCCCGGCGTCGATGCCGACCCGCACCTTGCGCGGATTTTCCTTGGCGTATTTGACGTAGTCCGCCAACGTCTGCCAGCCGCGCGCTTCCGGCACGGCGATCACCGCCGGGTCCATGTTGATCAGGGCGATCAGTTCATAGTCCTTAACGTCGGTCGGCGTCGGCACGGTGTACTGCGCGGTGAGAAAGCCGGTCGAGAAGATGCCGAGCGTGTAGCCGTCGGGGGCGGCGCTTGCCACCTCCTTGGCGCCGAGCACGCCGCTCGCGCCGGGCTTGTTGATGACGACGACCGGCTGGCTCAGTTCCGCCTTCAAGAACTGTGCGAGCGTGCGCCCGCAAAGATCGGTGCGCCCGCCGGGCGGATAGGGCGCGATCATGGTGATCGATTTGGTGGGGTACCCTTGCGCCTGCGCCTGCGAGCTCCAGGACGGCAGCAGCAGAGCCAGCAGGACGAGCCCGCCAATGATGGCCGGCGCGTTCTTGGCCGGCTGATCGGCGCCTTTGGACGCGCGCTGGCGATATAGGGTAGCCACCGCGCGAACCAGACGCGCGCCGACGACGAACGTGAGAACGGTCATGAGAACCCCCGAGACAGGACTTTTCCAGAAAACCAGGAAATCGCCCCCCGACATGATCAACGATTGTCGCAGCGCCGTCTCCATGATCGGGCCGAGAACGAAGGCAAGCACCAATGGAGCGTGCGGGTAGCCGTATTTCGTCATCAGATAGCCGAGCACGCCGAACGCCGTCATCGTGACGATGTCCATCGGATTGTTGTTCACGCCATAGGCGCCAGCGACGCAGGCCAGCACGATGATCGATACGAGAATGTTGTTGGGAATAAGCGTGATCTTCGCCAGCAGCCCGATCATCGGCAGCATGGTGAAGATCAAAATGCAGTTGCCGATGAACATGCTGGTCACGATGGCCCAGAAGATTTGGGGCTGCTGCAACATCAACGTGGGCCCGGGGGTGACTCCGTGCAGCATGAAGGCGCCGAGGATCAGCGCCATGACGACATTGTCCGGCAGGCCTAGCGTGAGCAGCGGGATGAATCCGCTGCATGTCGCCGCATTGGCAGCCGACTCCGGTGCCGCCACTCCAGCGATGGCGCCGTTGCCGAATTTCTGCGGGTGCTTGGCCCAGCGCTTGGCGACGGCATAGGCGACATAGGACGAAATCGTCGCCCCGCCGCCGGGCAGCAGGCCGACAAAAAATCCCACCAACGTGCCCTGGCCGATTGCGCGCCGCGCATCGCGCCAGTCCTGGCGCGTCGGCAAAACGGCCATCAAACCGCGGGGTACATGGATCGGTTTCGGCGGCGCGCCGGCGACCCGCGACTCGATCAGGTGAAACACTTCGGAAATGCCGAACAATCCCATGACCATCGGCACAAGATCGATGCCGGACTGGAGATTTAACGTGCCAAACGTGAAGCGCGCCGAGCTGCGGACTGGATCGAGCCCGACGGTGCCGAGAAGAAGCCCGAACAGCGTGACGGCCACCGCTTTCCACATGGAATCGGTTGCGAGGTAGCTGACCAATGTCAGGCCCAACACCGTCAGCGCGAAATATTCCGGTGGTCCGAAATCAAGCGCGAATTCGGCGAGCGTCGGCGCGATCAGGCCGAGTCCCAGGAGGCCGAACATCCCCGCGATGAAGGCGCTGAAAATCGACATGCCAAGCGCGGCACCGGCGCGACCCTGTTTGGTCAATTCATGGCCGTCGATGGCGACCATGACGGACGCGGATTCACCCGGAACGCGCAGGAGGATCGAAGTGATCGAGCCGCCGTACATGGATCCGTACCAGATCCCCGCGAGCATGATCACCGCGGTGGTGGTGTCGAGGAAATAGGTTATCGGCAGGAGCAGCGCGATCGTCGCAGCAGAACCGAGGCCGGGCAAAATGCCGATGATGACGCCGAGCGCCACACCGGCGAAGCCAAAAAGCAGATTGATCGGATGCAGCGAAACGGAAAAGCCCAACGCCAGGTTGGAAACCAGCTCCATTAGCGCAGCCTCCTGGGCATCCGTACCGAGAGCGGCGTTGTTATCCGCCTTTTTGCTGCAGCGCCGCCCCCGATCTGCAGAATGTGTATTCAGAATACATCTGAGGTCGCGCTGTCAACCCGCGGCCCCGCAGACAGCGGCAGCCGGCCGGTTTGATCAAACCGCGAGATTGTCGATCAGTCGCGTCGTGCCGATGCGCGCGGCGACCAGAAGCCGGATCGGGCCGTCCTTGACCGAGCCGATCGGCTCGAGCGTATCGGCGTTGCGGGCTTCGAGATAGTCGAGCACGAAGCCGGCGCGCTCGATGGCGGCGCCTCCCTCGTCGAGGACGCGCGCCAGGAGCTCTCCGCGCGCGATCCTGCCGGCGCAATCCTTGAGCACCTGGTATAGCGTGGGGGCTGCCGCGCGCGCGCTCGCCGAGAGATAACTATTGCGCGATGACAAGGCGAGGCCGTCCTGCTCGCGCACGGTCGCAATCGCGATGACTTTCACCGGCAGATCGAGATCCTTCGCCAGCCGCGTCACTACCTTGAGCTGCTGGTAATCCTTTTCGCCGAACACGGCAAAGTCGGGCGCGCATTGGATCAGGAGCTTTGCAACCACCGTGGCCACGCCGGAAAAGAAATGCGGACGAAATTTGTCCTCGAGGCCGACGGTTGCGGCTCCCTCCGGCACGATGCGCGTGGCAAAGTCGGGAGGATACATATCCACAACAGCGGGCGCCCAAACGAAGTCGACTGCCATGTCGGCGAGCGCAGCGAGATCCGCGTCGAAGCTTCGTGGGTAGCTGGCAAGATCCTCATTCGGCGCAAACTGCGCGGGGTTGACGAAGATCGAGACGATAACACGCCGTGCGCGCCGCCGTGCCGCGCGCACAAGGGCGAAGTGGCCGCCATGGAGCGCGCCCATGGTCGGCACCAGCGCCACCCGCTCGCCCGCCGCCCGCCAGCGGTTGACGGCGCGGCGCAGTGCCGACACCGTGCGCACGACTCGAATCGCCATTGGGGGGTCGGTTCGTTTGATTGGGACTGGGGCGTTCAAGTTACCAAAGCCGCCCGTCGGAGGCCACGTGACGTCTCATCTGCAGTGCGCCGCGACGCGACGGGGCATTGCATCGCAGCCCGGATATGGCCACTTAATGAGCGGTTTACCGCTTATCAAAAGCGCCTGCTGGCATGGCTAATGATCGTCACGACCGGGGACCGACGGATCGCGGCCGCGCGCCGGCGGCACCCGCCACGCATGCGGAAATCGATGCTTTTCTGGCTCGGGTGAAGGAGCTTGCGCCGACTGCCGAAGCCGGCCGGCGGGGCCGCCTCATCTTTGCACTCGATGCGACGATGAGTCGCCAGCCGCTGTGGGACACGGCCTGTCGACTGCAGGCCGACATGTTCCGCGAGGCGGCGGCGATTGGCGGGCTCGATGTGCAACTGGTCTACTACCGCGGGCTCAGCGAATGTCGCGCCTCGCATTGGGTGTCGCAGGCCGAGCGGCTTGGTGCGCTCATGGAGCGAATCGAATGCCGCGGCGGCCACACGCAGATCGGCAAGGTCATCGGCCATGCCAAGCGTGAGACTCAAGCGGCCAAGGTGCAGGCGCTGGTCTTCGTCGGCGATGCCATGGAAGAGAAGCTCGATGACCTTTGTCATGCGGCTGGCGAGCTCGGCCTGCTCGGAGTGCCTGCTTTCATGTTCCAGGAAGGCTTCGATCCGATCACCGAACAGGCGTTTCGTGAGATTGCCCGCCTGACGCGCGGAGCCTATTGCCGCTTCGACCCCGGCGCGGCCCATCAACTCGCCGAGTTGTTGCGCGCGGCGGCAGCCTATGCCGCCGGCGGCATGCGCGCACTGGCCGACCTCTCGGCGCGGCGCCAAAGCGGCGCCATCAAGCTGCTCGAGCAGATGAGATCGTAATGGCGACGCTCCTCTTCGGCCTCGTCGTGCTGGCGCTCGTGCTGTGGGCGCTCAACGCCTTCACCAAAGTCAATCCGCAAACCGTTGCCGTGGTCCTCAAAACCGGAGGCGGGCTGGGCGCGCTCGCAGTTGCCGGCGTGCTCGGCGTGCGCGGACGCTTCGATATCGCCATCCCGCTCGGCCTCACCGGTCTTGGCCTGCTCGGCTGGCTGCCTTGGAGCATCCCGGGGCTTACCGCGCGGACGCAAAAAAGCGCCGGGCAGGTGTCGCGGGTGCGCGCGGCCTTCGTCGAGATGGAGCTCGATCACGATACCGGCGCCATGCGCGGGCGAATTCTCGCCGGACGGCATGAAGGCGCGCTGTTGGATGCGCTCGACACCGCAACGCTGACCGGCTTCCTCGCCGAGATCGACGAGGAAAGCCGCGCGCTACTGATGGCGTATCTCGACCGCCGGGAGCCCCGTTGGCGTGAACACGTGCAAGCTGACGCGGCAATGGGGACGGACCGTCGCGCATGGAGCGGCGGCAAAATGACGGAGGAGGAGGCCTATCAGATCCTTGGCGTGCAGCCGGGGGCGAGTGCGGAAGATATCGGGCGCGCCCACCGAATGCTCATGAAGAAATTGCATCCCGACCAAGGGGGGTCGACGTATCTTGCGGCTCGCGTGAACGAAGCCAAGGACGTGCTTTTGCGCCGCCATCGCTGAACTCCTTTACCCGCGACATCTGGCGGCTCCTGTGCGACGCGGCATCCCGGTTTCGACCTCAGTTCTTGATTGTTACGCACTCGACGTCGTTTTTCTTGAGATATTTGCAGGCGGCTTCCGCCGCATCCTTGTCGAGCCCGGCGAAGCGGGCGCGATAAAGGGTGGTGCCCCCCTTATCGACCGTTTCGGTGAAGGCTTCGGCACCCGTCAGTATTTTCGATGCCTTGCTTTGAACGGCCGAGAGGCGCTCCTTGGCGGCCTGCTCGGCGGGGTAGGCGCCGACCTGAATCATCCAGCCGGGCCGGTGCTGCGGCTTTGCCGCCGCTGCAGCGGTTTTCGCTGCCGGTGCCGGCGGATTTGCTGGCGCTGCCGCGGGCCTGGGTACCGGAATGGCAACGGGTGAGGACGGTGGTTTTGATGTAGCCGGCGCTGCGGCTGGCGCAGCATCGGGATTGGTTGCATCCGCGGGCGCGGAAGCCTTTTGCACCGGTGCCGGCGATTCAGGTTTCGTCGCCGTCACGTTCGACGGTGATGGTTCGGCCTTCGCTGCTGCGGCTGGAGCGGGGGAGGTGGGCTCCGACTTCGCAATGATTGCCGGCGCCGGTGGTTCGGGTTTGGCGGCGACCGGTGGTTCGGGCTTGGCGGCGACCGGTGGTTCGGGCTTGGCGGCGACTGGTGGCGGCACAGGCGTCGAGGTTTCCGGCTTTGCCACAGCCGCTGGCGCTGGCGGCGGCGCGACAGCGACTTCGGCCTTTGCCAACACCACAGCAGCGGGTGCCCGCGCTTGGGCAGGCTGAGGCTCGGTGGCGCCCGCGGCGACTTGCAGCGGGATGAGCGACGGGGTCTTCGTTGCGGCCCTCACCGTCAATGTCTTGACCAGCACGGGCTGGATCGGCTCGGTCGAGCCGACCACCCACCGCGCTTGCGTCGGTGTTGCCGCTGCCGGCGGCTCCGATCGTTCGGTTGGCGCAGCTGCCGGATTGAGCCGCGCGGGCATGCTGATTGCGCTCGCAACGGCATAGCGGTGTTCGGTCTTCGCTTCGGCCTTCGGCTCCGCTTTTGCTTCGATCTTCTCGCCGACCTTCGGCTCGGGCTTCGGTTCGGCTTTAGCCACCGGCATTGGTTCGGGCTTGGACTCTACCTTGACGACCACCATCGGCTCGGGTTTGGGCTCAGCCTTGGCGACGACGACTGGCTCGGAAGGCGTCGCCTCGGCAACCATCGGTGATGTGCGCTTGATCGACGCTTGCACGATCTTCTCGTTGATCAACTCGCGCATGCGCGTATCCCGGCTCGCGCCGGTGTTGCCGCCCATAACGACGGCGACAAGATAGCGATTGCCGCGATGGACCGAGGTTACCAGGTTGAATCCGGAGGCGTTGATATATCCGGTCTTGATGCCGTCAACGCCATCGACCTTGCCGAGCAGACGGTTGTGGTTGGTGATCGTCTGGCCGCGGAAGGTGAACGAGCGGATCGAGAAATATTTGTAATAGCGCGGGAAGCGGTCCTGAATGGCGCGTCCGAGAATGGATTGATCGCGGGCGGTCGTCACCTGATTGTCGTCGGGCAAGCCGGAGGCGTTCTTGTAAACGGTGTTCTTCATGCCGAGAGCATGCGCCTTGCGCGTCATCACCTTGGCGAACTCGCTCTCGTTTCCCGCGATCGCCTCCGCCACGACGACGGCGGCGTCGTTCGCCGAGCGTGTGACCATGCCCTTGATCGCATCTTCGACGCTGAGAGTCGTTGCGGGCTTGAGGCCGAGTTTGGTTGGCGCCTGCGCGCTCGCTTCCGTCGATACCTTGAGCGCACTGTCGAGCTTGAGTTTGCCGGCTTCGAGCTGCTCGAACAGCAAATAGAGCGTCATGATTTTGGTGAGAGATGCCGGATGCCGTCGTGCGTCCGGATTGGTGGCGTGCAGGACGGCACCCGAATTGGCGTCGACGACAATGTCGGCGTAAGGGGCAGCCTGGGCTGAATTGTTTGAAAGCGTCAGAACCGCAGCGACAAAACCGAACAAACCCCAACGAAGCCCGTCACGGGCTCCGGTCCGGATCCGCAGCATGGTAGTTCCCCCGTCCTCGTTCCCCTTCGCGCTCCGTGCGAAGCGCTGACACCCCTGTCGTGCCGAGGTGAAGCGATTGGACGAGTCAAAAAGGGCGGTTTTCTGAAGTTTTTCCGACCTTTTTGGCCTGCCCTGCTTCTGGTTTCGAACCAGGCGGCGGATAGCTCTTGCCGCTCTGGCGGCACGTCCGCAATGTAGGGTAGCCGACTTGCAAAACCGTTAAGTGCCGGACGCCGCTACCATATTGCAGCGCAAAAAGAGGCTTGACTTTTTTGTGCACTGCAATATATCAGGCTCAATCTGGCTCGCTGGCTGGAGACACGAGGGGAAGTCCACACGCAATCGGCGATGCTGCCGGGAGAGACACGACATGGTCAGAAATATCGACGACGTGCAGAAGTTGGGTAAGGACAATATGGACGCAACGCTGAAGTCTTTCGGCGCGGTTTCCAAGAGCCTGCAGGCGATCACGGTCGAGATCGCGGACTATTCCAAGAAGGTGTTCGAGCAAACTGCCGCCGCGACCGAAAGACTCATCGGTGCGAAGTCGCTCGACAAGGCGATCGAGGTCCAGACCGACTACGCCAAGACTGCCTACGAGGGCTTCGTTGCGGCGGCGACCAAGCTCGGCGAGCTCTATAGCGACCTCGCCAAGGAGGCTTACAAGCCGTTCGAGACCCACTTCGGCAAGGTCGCATCGGCGAAGTAATGCGCGCTTCGGCGCGCACGAAAGAGCCCGGCCGCTCGAGCCGGGCTTTTATTTTTTGAAAATTGGTGCGGCGGACGGCCGCTAAACAATCCAGCGGGCGATCATGCCCAGCGCGCAAGCCGCCATGGCCAGCGTCGCGGCCCATCCGAGCCACCGCAGCCATCCCTTGATCGTGAACTCGCCCATGACGCGCGGCTGCGCCGTCATGAGCATCATCACGAACATCACGGGGACGGCGACCACACCGTTGATGACCGCAGTCCAATACAGCGCCTTGATGGGATCGATCGGGGTCAGCGTCAGCGTCATTCCCAGCAGCGTCGAACCAGCCAAAGTCGAATAGAACGCCGCCGCATTGTGGGGCTTGCGCGAGAGACCGATCGGCCATTTGCACGCCTCTCCGATGGCGTAAGCGGCCGAGCCGGCGAGCACCGGAACGGCCAGCAGTCCGGTGCCGACGATGCCCAGCGCGAATATGACGAACGCGAATTCGCCTGCGAGCGGCCGCAGTGCCTCGGCGGCTTGTGCCGACGTTTCCACGCTGGTGACGCCCGCCTTGTTGAGAGTCGCGGCGGTGGTAAGCATGATCGCCAGCGCGATGATGTTCGAAAAGGCCATCCCGGTAAGCGTGTCCGCGCGAATGCGTCCAAAATCCCGAAGGGCTTGCCGCGGCGCTCTGACCAGCGGCTTTGCATGGTTGACGTGTTGGTCTTCCGCTTCCTGCGAGGCCTGCCAGAAGAAAAGATACGGCGAAATCGTGGTGCCGAAGATAGCGAGTAGGGTGGTGAAGAAATCGCTGCTCCACGTGAGCTTGGGCACGAGGATTCCAACCAGAGCCTCGCCCCAAGGAATCCGGACCGCGAACAATGTGGCGACATAAGCGAATAAGCTCAGGGTCATCCACTTCAAGACCTGAACGTAACGGGCGTAGTTCATGAATATCATCGCCACGGCGCAGGTCGTTCCGAACACGACCGTATAGACCGCACCCGGTCCGCCGATCAGGAGTTTCACCGCATCCGCCATGGCGCAGAGGTCGGCGCCGATATTGATGGTATTGGCCAAGAACAGAGGTGTGACGACTGCGTACAGTAACCAGCCGGGGTAATGGCGGCAGAGATTGCCCGCAATTCCATGCCCGGTCGTGCGGCCGATGCGTGCGCTGATTTCCTGAATCGCCGCCATCAGCGGAAACGTCAGGAGCATCGTCCATCCGATGCCGAATCCGAGCTGCGCGCCGGCTTGGGCGTACGTTCCGATTCCGGAAGGATCGTCGTCTGAGGCCCCGGTGATGAGACCGGGGCCAAGCTGGCGCACCGTTCGCGAGACGCCGGCGAGGACGCCGCGCCGCCCTCTCTGTGCCGCGACAGTCACGTCCTCACCGCGGACCGTCGAGCCGCACGGCAAGGCGCGCGCTGCCCATCGCTGTCTCCGCGCGGGCGAATGACACGCATCGCCGAAATGTGCTCATGCTGGAGCGAGCTCCTCAGCCGCGGGTGAGGCCGGACCGTCACGCAGCCTGGCTCGCACGTGCGACACAGCCAAAACGCCGCGCTGCCCTTTAAGGTTGCATTCGCAGGCCTGTTGCGGCGCTCT
>DASQXF010000290.1:0-2135 GCA_035639895.1 Xanthobacteraceae bacterium | reverse complement strand
CGGCGAGCCACACGCGCCCCTGTTTGTCGAACATCGAGTTGTGGTTGTTGGCGCGGGTGTCCCAGAGTTTCTCGTCGCCCCAGTGCGGCGAGGGCTGCATCGGCTTTACGCTCGCAGCATGGCCCGGCCCGAGCGATTCCGGCATCTCGGGCGTCGCGACCGGCAGCTTGAAGAAGGTGACCTTGTTGGTCTTCGGATCGAGAATCGGCATGTTGTCGGTCGAGTACTCCGGCGATCCGTAAAGTGGGCCGTAGGCGTTCACCGTCGGGTTGCGCCGGTCCGAGGCAATGAGATCGTGCAAATAGTGCTTCTCGGTGCTCCATTCCCAGGAAGTGATGACCACGTTGCGCTCAACCCCTTGCGGGCGCTGCGGCTTGGCGAAGGGCAGCTCGCCCTTGGCGATGCGGTCGGTCCATTCGCCGTAATACTTGTATGGCGCGCCGCCGAAGTTGCCGGCGAGCTGCAGGGTCATCTGCTCCCCCGACTGCCCGGACTGGGTGCGCCGCACCCACGCCTGCTCCGAGTTCTCGAACTTGCCAAGCGACGGCTCGATGGTGCGCGTCGATGCTTGCCCGAGCTGGTGGCAGCCGATACAGCCGATGTTCTTCACCTGCTTCAGCCAATCGAGCTGCGTGCGCTCCTTCGGGATCTTGGTATGGCCGCCGAACTCGCTCGTCGGCGGAATCTCCAGCATCGAGTACCAATAGATCGCCGGGTAAACCTGCGCGGCCGCCGCGTCATTCGGCGCCGGCGTCGCGGTGAGATTGAGCGCCTTGCCGGGCGCGGCCTGCACCTTGTCCGAATCCACCAGGCCGTAGCCGCGCACCCAGACGCTGTAGTTCGCCTTCGGCAGCTCGGGGATGAGGTAGCGACCCTTGTCGTCCGTGACGACGATCTTCGCGTATTTGGTCGCGAGCTCCGTGGTTTCAGCGATCACCCAGACGCCCGCTTCGGGGCCTTTCGGTCCGCTGACCACGCCGCCGATGTCGGACGGCCCGATCTGCTGCGCGTGCGCGGAGATGCTGACCAGAGCGGCGATCAACAGCGATGCGAGCCTCATAACCTCCTCCCGGTAGTGAGGGCCGCAGGATGCGCCGAACGGGCGACGCGGGCAACAAAAAAATCGGGGCCGAAGCCCCGATTTTTCCGACGTGTGTCTTACACCGCTGGCGGCGGCGTGCCCGGACCGCCACCGCGCCCGCGGTAGCCCATGACGAGCGACACCACGAACGCGATCAGGAACAGCCAGAACAGGACTTGTGCGATTCCCGCGGCCGCGCCGGCGATACCGGTGAAGCCCAAGATCGCCGCGATGATCGCTACGATGAAGAACCCAATCGCCCAGCTAAGCATAGAGCCTCCAACGGTTGCATTGGACAACCGTGGGTCGTGCAAACAGCGTGCCGTGCTGCGCTGCCGCGAGCTAGGAGAGCAGATCCTGCGGCTGGCCCTGGGGCACCGTCGCTTCCGGATCGCCGCCTTCGTCTTCCGGCGGCTGGCCGTCCAACTGGCCCTCCAGCGAGGCGTCCAGCGAGGCGTCGAGCGCAGGCTTGCCGTACGGCGTCATCAGGCCGAAGGTCTGCAGGTCTTCCTTGGTGACTTCGCGCAGCGGCCCCAGCCACTCGAGGAAGCGCGCGAGATGAGCGACCCGCTCAGGATGGGCGCAAACGCCGGGCGAGGTGGGATCGAAGAGACTGCCGCTTTGCACACGAGCCACGCGTTCGGGCACGAACGAGAGCGTGCGGACTACGTTGCCGACGTTCATGTCTTCTCCTCTCCTGTGACCGCGGAGGGCGAGCGTAGCGAGCGTGCGGCAGCTTGGCTAGCGCAAAGTACCGCGTTCTGCGCGCGGCGAAGCGCGACGTGCTGTCATGCAACGGTGACGCGGTACGAACCTTGCCGGTGCATCGCAATATGAGACGCACCGTTGTGTCAATCGTCACATTGCTCGCGAGCAGCGCAGCATTTGCACAGCAGCCCGGCCTCGGCGACACGCGCCCGGTCGATCCGGCGGCGCGCGACGCAGCAGGCGCCGAGATCAGGAAGCCGCCGGCGCCGCCGTCAGCCCCCGAGCGCTCGCAAAGCGACAACGATCGCGCTTCGAGCCGCTGCGCCGAGCTCGCGGACACGGCGCG
>DASQXF010000289.1:0-2597 GCA_035639895.1 Xanthobacteraceae bacterium | reverse complement strand
GTGGTCGGCTATAGCCGGCTCATGGAAGTCGATGAAACGGGCACGCTCGCCCGGCTCAAGACGCACCGGCTGGAGTTGATCGACCCCGTTATCGCCAAGACTCGCGGCCGCATCATCAAGACCACGGGCGACGGTCTGCTCGTTGAGTTCCACAGCGTCGTCGATGCCGTTCAGTGCGCCAACGAGATCCAACAGCGGATGGCGCGGCGTAACGCGGATGTCTCCGCTGCCCGCGCCATCCAGTTTCGCATCGGTATCAATCTTGGCGATGTGATCGTCGAGGATGACGACATCTTCGGCAATGGCGTGAACGTTGCCGCCCGCTTGGAGGCCCTGGCGGAGCCAGGCGGAATCTGCGTCTCCGCAGCGGTGCGCGATCAGGTCGGCGAGCGTCTGGACATCGCGTTCGAGGACATCGGCGAGCAAACCGTCAAGAATATAGCGAGGCCCATCCGGGTCTATCGGGTCGCAGCCCCTGGGCAAGCCGGCGCCGCGGAACGCGGTGTCGGCGCGGCCAGCGGAAAACCCCCGACAAAACCCTCCATTGCCGTGCTCCCCTTCTCGAACATGAGCGGCGATCCCGAGCAGGAATTTTTCGTCGACGGCCTCACCGAGGACATCATCACCGAGCTGTCGCGATTTCGCGATCTGCTCGTCATCTCGCGGAACTCGGTGTTCGTGCATAAAGGTAAACCGGTGAAGGTGCAGGATGTGGCGCGCGAGTTCGGCGTCGACTACGTCGTCGAGGGCAGCGTTCGCAAAGCTGCGGATCGTGTGCGCGTGACGGTGCAGCTGATCGATGCCGAGACCGATACGCACCTCAGGGCCGAGCGCTATGACCGCCAGCTGCAGGATATCTTCGCCATCCAGGACGAGGTGACCGCGGCGGTCGTAGCGACGCTCAGCGGCCGCGTCGAGGCCGCGGCACACGAGCGGGTCAAGCGGAAGCCGACCGAGAACATGGCGGCCTACGAATGCGTGCTCGCCGGCAAGATCCTGCATCATCGATCGGCACGCGAGGCCAATGTCGAAGCACTGCGCATGCTCAATCGTGCGATCGAGCTCGACCCGAAGTATGCGCACGCCCACGCCTGGAAGGCGTGTGTGATCGGCCAAAGCTGGGTCTATGGCTGGTGTGCGGACAAGGAGCTTGCGCTGAAGCAAGTCACGCAGGAGCTCGAAATCGCGCTTGCACTCGACAACAACGATGCCGATGTCCATCGCGTCCTCGCCGCGCTCAACCTCACCTTCGACAAACACGACAAGGCCGCTTATCACCAACAACGGGCCCTGAACCTCAATCCGAATAACGATCTCATCGTGGTGCAACAGGGCGAGTTGCTTACCTGGTTGGGACGCCCGGAAGAAGGGAGCGAGTGGATCCGCCGGGCGATGCGGCTAAATCCCTATCATCCGGAACGCTATTGGAACCATTTGGGTCGGGCGCAATACACGGCGCGGTCCTATGCCGAGGCAATCGAATCGTTCAGCCGCATCACGCGGCCGGATTACACGCACCACGCCTTTTTGGCTGCGGCAGCCGCGCAGCTCGGAAACAATACGGCGGCAAAAGCGCACGCGGGAGAGGTCATCGCTCTGGAACCCGGCTTTACGGCCAGACGCTATCTCGCGACGCTGCACTATAAGCACGCCGCGGACCGCGAGCATTACCGCGAGGGGCTGATCAAGGCTGGGCTCCCGGAGTGATCCCAAGCCGCCGGCGACGGTCGCAATCGCAGACAACGTTTTGTCGCGTGCACGCCTTCGTTGCTCCGGGGTGAAGTGCCGCCGGCCGTCCTTGCTTCGGGGACCGAGAATGCGCATGCTCGCGCGGCAGATTGCTTCATCCGATGCGAGGCCTCCCTATGAGCAACGGAAAGACCTATACCGGCAGCTGCTTTTGCGGCGCCGTGCAATTTACCGTCAGCGGCGAGCCGGCCGGCATGGGATATTGCCATTGCACCTCGTGCCGGCATTGGTCGGCAGGGCCGGTCAACGCCTTCACCTTGTGGCCGCCGCAGAGCGTGCGCATCACGCGCGGCGCGGAAAACGTCGGCACCTATCACAAGACCGAGCAGAGCTATCGCAAGTGGTGCAAGACGTGCGGTGGCCACATCATGACCGAGCATCCCGGCCTCGGTTTGACCGATGTCTATGCCGCCGTGATTCCCGATCTGTCCTTCAAGCCCGGTCTCCACGTGAACTACGGCGAGACCGTGCTGCGCATGAAGGACGGCTTGCCCAAGCTCAAGGACTTCCCGAAGCAGTTCGGCGGTTCCGGTATCGAAATGCCGGAATAGCGCCTCGCTGCCAACGGCGGCTTGCGCGGGCGGCTTCGATGCTCCGGCCCCGAATTAACCAGCCGGCTTGAGGCCGGCAATGGACAGGAGCGGCATATGACTAATCGTCTGCGGCTAAGCCTGCTTGGCGCTCTTTTCCTCAGCGCAATCTGGCCCGCGGCTGCCCAGCCGCAGAACTACCCGAACCAGACAATCACGCTCGTCGTGCTGTTCGGGGCGGGTGGTTTGACCGATGTTCCGGCACGGATCCTGGCGGCGATGATGCAGGAGCGGATCGGGCAGAACATCGTGGTTGAG
>DASQXF010000288.1:0-3224 GCA_035639895.1 Xanthobacteraceae bacterium | reverse complement strand
CTCCGGCAGCCCCGCGATCGCAACGATGTCGCCTGCCGTCCCTTCGTCCACCCCGGTTCGCTCGAGGCCGCGGAAGGCGAGCACCTTCGTCACGCGGCCATGCTCGATCAGCGTGCCGTTGCGATCGAGCACCTTGACACTTTGATTGGGCCTGACCGCGCCCGACGTGATCCGGCCGGTCACAACGCGGCCGAGATAGGGATTGGCCTCGAGAATGGTCCCCAGCATGCGGAATGGTCCGCCCTCGATCGCGGGTTCGGCGACGTGCCGGATCACAAGATCAAACAACGGCCTCATGCCCTGATCCTTCGGCCCGTCGGGTGAGGCGGCCATCCACCCTTCTCTCGACGAGCCGTAAAGAATCGGAAAATCGAGCTGGTGCTCGCTCGCGTCGAGGGCGGCGAACAGGTCGAAGACCTCGTTCACCACCGCCAAAGGCCGCGCATCCGACCGGTCCACCTTGTTGATCACGACGATCGGCTTGAGGCTGACCTTGAGCGCCTTCGAAACCACGAACTTGGTTTGTGGCAGCGGGCCTTCGGCGGCGTCCACCAATACCAGCGCCCCGTCCACCATGTTGAGGATGCGCTCGACCTCGCCGCCGAAATCGGCGTGACCTGGCGTATCGACGATATTGATGCGCGTGCCGTGCCAAAGAATCGAGGTCACTTTGGCGAGAATAGTGATGCCGCGCTCGCGCTCGAGGTCGTTGGAGTCGAGCGCGCGCTCCACTATGCGCTGGTTGTCGCGCACCGCGCCCGACTGCTGCAGCAGCCGGTCGACCAACGTCGTCTTGCCGTGGTCGACATGGGCGATGATCGCCACGTTGCGCAGATTCATGGGCTGTATCAAAAACCGAGCGCGGGCCTCGAAGGGCCCGCTTTGCCGGAAATATAGTCAGCGCGCCGGAGGGCGCAATGCGCGATCGGCCGACGAGAATGCCCGCCACTGGCGCCTGACCCCTTGCGTCCCGATCCGGGGAAGGCGACGATGGACCAACAGAGGCGGAACCCACGTGCGCTCATCGGTCCAAGTCAAGAACCGGCGCCGGATCCTGTGCGTTTTTCCGCACTACACCCCCGCGTTCGGCACCTTCAATCACGCCTATCGGCTGATGAAGGGGGTGCGCGCGTTCATGCCGCCGCAGGGTCTGCTGCTGATTGCGGCCTACATGCCGCAGGAGTGGCCGGTCCGCTTCATCGACGAGAACATCCGCAAAGCGAGCGCCGCTGACCTCGCCTGGGCGGATGCCGTGCTGGTGAGCGGGATGCACGTCCAGGCGCCGCAGGTCCGTGACATCGCCGCGCGCGCCCATGCGGCCGGCAAGGTGGTGATGCTAGGCGGCCCGTCGGTATCGGCGTCGCCCGAGATGTATCCCGAGATCGACTACCTGCACATCGGCGAACTCGGCGACGCGACCGACCAGCTCATCGCCCGCCTCGATGCGAGCGTCGCACGCCCGGCCGCGCAGCTTCGCTTGGAGACCAAGGATCGGCTTCCCCTGCACGATTTCCCGATCCCGGCCTATGACCTCATTCCGCTCAAGAATTACCTGATGCTGACCCTGCAGTTCTCGAGCGGCTGTCCCTATCTGTGCGAGTTCTGCGACATTCCCAATCTGTACGGCCGGCAGCCGCGGCTCAAGACGCCAGCCCAGATCACCGCCGAGCTCGATGCCATGCGCAAGCAGAAAGGGCATCCGCCGGTCGTCTATTTCGTCGACGACAACTTCATCGGCAATCGCAAAGCTGCCAAAGACATGCTGCCGCACCTCCTCGCCTGGCAACAGCAGCACGGCTATCCGCTGAACTTCGCCTGCGAGGCAACCCTCAACATCGCCAAGCAGCCGGAAATCCTCAAGCTGATGCGGGAATGCGCGTTCCTCGGGATATTCGTCGGGATCGAGACGCCGGAAGCCGAGGCGCTCAAGGCGATGCGCAAGAGCCAGAACGTTGCCGTGCCGATGATGGAGTCGATCAAGACACTCAACGATTACGGCTTGGAGGTCACCTCCGGCATCATCCTCGGGCTCGACACCGATTCCGATGACACCGAGGTGCGTCTCAAAGACTTCATCGACATCTCACAGATCCCGATGCTGACCATCAATCTGTTGCAAGCGCTGCCGAAGACGCCGTTGTGGGATCGCCTCAAGACGGCTGGACGCATCGACGAGGATCCGGGCCTCGAAAGCAACGTGCGCTTTCTGCGGCCATACGACGAGGTGGTATCGATGTGGCGTCGGTGCATCGCCTACGCCAACGATCCGGAGCGGCTGTTCGCGCGGTTCCATCACCAAGTGGATGCGACCTACGTCAATCGGATGGTCACGCCCGCGCGCGGGAAGCTCAACTGGGCCAATCTGTCGAGCGGATTGGTTCTCGCATTCCGCGTCGTGCTGCACATCGGCATTCTGTCGGATTACCGCAGGCCGTTCTGGCGCACCGCGCGCCACGCGCTGCGGCGCGGGCAGATTGATGCCGTGCTGGGCATGGGATTCATCGCGCATCATCTGATTCAGTTCACGCGCGAGGCGCTGCGCGGCGAGCAGAATGCGTCGTACTACTCGACCAAGCTGCGCACGGCCGCGCCCGCGCCCGAGCTGGCGCCGCTGAGCAAGTCGGCTTAGCTGTTCCGCGCCGGTCGTCGTACACGCCGCGAGCCACGAACTCAGTCTGCTCCCCTCCCCTTGTGGGGAGGGGTTGGGGGTGGGGTGGTGCGCATGGCGATGAACGAGCGTCAACCTCGGGACCCCCACCCCGCCCGCCTCCGCTTCGCTGCGGCGCATAGCCGATGCTTCGCATCGGCGTTCTTGGCGCCAAGACCAGCGGCCGGAGGCCGCCTATGCCTCCCCACAAGGGGTAGGGTAAGAGTCTGTGGCTCGTGCTGAGCGCAATAATCACCCCAGTTTCGGATCGAGTGTGGTCGACCACAGCGCGCGATCATTCCAATCCTTGAGCGTCACGGTCATGACTTGCGTCACGCCGTCAATGGCGACGTGACCGAAAAATTGCAGGCCCTCGCTGGGCGGCTGGTTCGGCGTGCTCGGCGCATTCACGTAGACGACCTGTGGTCCGAACGTGTTGTCGAGCCGATTTTGCGGAAAGCTCCCGGCGTGGATCGGCCCGGATACGAATTCCCAGAACGGCTCGAAATCCTGGAACACCGCCTTGTTGGGATCGTAGTAATGCGCAGCCGTATAGTGCACGTCGGCGGTGAGCCAT
>DASQXF010000287.1:0-6407 GCA_035639895.1 Xanthobacteraceae bacterium | reverse complement strand
GCGCGCCTGTGCCAAGAACATGGTGCCGAACTTGCCCGCGCCGATGAGGCCGACGGTGACCGGACGGCCCGCAGCCTCCCGCTCGAGCAGCATGGCATGGAGATTCACGGGAATGCTCCCTCACGCAGACAATGGAGTTATTACGGCAGAGGAAGCGCGGGGTGTCTAGCGCGGTTCGTAGCCCGGATGAGCGCCAGCGAAATCCGGGACTCCGCATGTCGCTTCGCTCATGCGGGCTACTTGATGCGCCGCGTTACTGGCACAGCGCGCGCGTCACGAACGTCTCGGTACGACATTCGGCATCGCTCGCAGCGCGGCCGCGGAGCAGGACTTGGGCCGGGCATTTCTGCTCCGACTGGGTATCGAGGCTCTTGCCGCTGCCAAATCCCTTGCCGCGGCAGGCCGCCGTCGCCGCGGTCTGACAATCGGGGCCGCCGCCAGCGGACACGACACAGCGCTCACGCACCGGCACGATACGCACATTGGGCCATCCCACGACCGCGCTGGTTGCATCCTTGGCCGCATCGCGGGTCCGATCTGTAAGCTGGTCGAAGATCTGCTGTGCGCCTTGCAAATCGGTTCTGAACTTCGTGGTGCCGTCGTCCAGCCAACGGCCGATTGCATCGACGAAGCCGGGCCGGGTCAGCAGATTGGGCTCGGACGCCGCCGGCGCATTGGCAGCACGCTCGTCCGGCGTCGGAATCTCGACTGGAGGACGCGCCTCTTGCGCGAGGGCGGAGGCAAGGAGGAAAACCGCGCATGCGGCCACCGCTACGCGCGCCGCGACACCTCGAAGACCGATTTGTTCAGAGTGGCTGGTCATCCCCATCCCGCGATAGCACAGCCGCGCGAAGGCTGGGCGCCGGCCGTGGCAAAATTGAGGAGTGGTGGAACTCAGAACAGATAGACCGCGGCAAAAATGCCGGCGACGAGCACCACCGCAAAGGCGGTTGCCCAGACCTCCAAACGCTCTTCCAGGATAGCGCGCGCTCGCGCGCCGTAGCGGTTGAGCAGGAAGGCCTCGACGTAGAACCGCATGCCGCGCGTGATGATCGACAGGACGACGAACAGGAAGAAATTATAACCGGCAAAGCCCGAGGCAATGGTCACGATCTTATAGGGGATGGGCGTGAATCCTTTGATCAGGATGATCCAACCGCCCCACTGCGCGTAGGCCGCGCGGAACGCGTCGACCTTATCGCCGTAACCATAGAGCCCGATCAGCCAGAGCCCGACCGATTCGTAAAGCACCGCGCCGATGAAATAGCCGAGCACGCCGCCGGCGACCGACGTGATCGTGCACACGGTCGCGTAGAACCAGGCGCGGTCCGGGCGCGCCAGCGCCATGGGAACGAGCATCGTGTCGGGCGGGATGGGAAAGAACGAGCTTTCCATGAACGATACCGCGCCCAGCAGCCAAGTGGCGTACGGCTTGTCGGCGGCGGCAATGCACCAATTGTAGAGGCGGCGAAGCATGGCGGGCTTGCTTAGCGGCGAGCGACGCAATTGTCCATCCGCCAGAGGCGACGGAGCCTCAGCTTGCTCGAAACCGTCTCAAGACGCTCAGCCGTTCGTCCCCGCGAAAGCGCAAACCCGGTCTTTTGGCTTGGATTTGTGCGGGGAATGAGCGGAGTTTACCGCAAGCTCGCGTCTATGGGAGGGGCGATCAACGCCGCTTACGGACCCGGCTGCGATCGAGCGCAACGACTTTGCGCCGCAGTGAAGCGTCAGGACGCTCCTTCGGAAGTTTCTCGGCAATTCCCAGGAGCCGCTCGCGCCGCTCCATTTCCGTCCATACGTCGCTCGGGTGGACGCCGGAGGCGACCCAGAGCACCACAAGATTGTAGAGCAGGTCGGCACTCTCGCGCACCACCGCATCGGAATTGCCGTTCATGGCGTCGATGACCACCTCGACCGCTTCCTCCGCGAGTTTTTTGGCCATTTTGCTGCGGCCCGCGCGCAACAGCCGAGCGGTCCGCGAGGATGCCGGATCGGCGGTGCGGGCGGCCAGGACGGCCTGGTGGAGGCGATCGAGCGAATCACCCATGCCGCCCCAGGATAACCCCAACCGGCCACGAGTGGGTTAAAGAATATGGCTCGCTAGTCGCCGGCGGCGAACAAGGAGGCATTGCCACCCACGGCGGCGGTGTTGATGCTCACCACCTGCTCGGCGGCAAATCGCTCGACATAGTTGGGACCGCCCGCCTTCGGCCCCGTGCCGGAGAGCGCGCTGCCGCCGAACGGCTGCGTCCCGACGACCGCGCCGATCATGCTGCGATTGACGTAGACGTTGCCGTGCGGGAGCCGCCCGACGATGTGATCGACCAAGGCATCGATGCGTGAATGGATGCCGAGCGTGAGCGCGTAGCCATTCCCCGCGATTTCATCGAGCAGCGCATCGAGCTCGCCGGCGCGCCAGCGCACGACGTGCAGGATCGGTCCGAACACCTCTTGCCGCAAATCGCGCGCGCGCTCGAGCATGACAATGGCCGGCGGGACGTAGGTCCCTCTCTGCGGCAACTGCTTGAAGGCGTCCCAACGGAAGCGCAGGCGGCCTTGCCGCTCCTTGTCGGCAATCCAGCGGTCGAGCTTGTCCTTCGCCTCGGCATCGATCACCGGCCCCACGTGGGTGGAGGGCTCGCGCGGATCGCCTAGGCTGAGCTCGCGCGCGGCGCCTGCGATCATCCCGACGATGGCATCGGCCACATCCTCCTGCACGCAGAGCAGGCGCAGCGCCGAACAGCGCTGGCCGGCCGAACGGAACGCCGAGGTGATGACGTCGTCCGTGACTTGTTCCGGCAGCGCGGTGGCGTCGACGATCATCGGATTGATGCCGCCGGTTTCCGCGATCAGCGGCACGATCGGACCATCCTTCGCGGCCAGCGCGCGATGAATCGCCCGGGCAACTTCGGTGGAGCCGGTAAAGGCGACGCCGCCGACGCGCGGATCGGCGACGAGCGCGGCGCCGACTTTGCCGTCGCCCGGCAACAGATGCAGCGCGCTCGCCGGTATTCCCGCTTGATGCAGGATGCGCACGGCTTCCGCGGCGATGAGCGGCGTCTGCTCGGCCGGTTTGGCCACTACGGCGTTGCCGGCAACCAGCGCGGCGCTGACCTGGCCGAGAAAAATCGACAGCGGAAAATTCCACGGACTGATGCAGACGAACACGCCACGGCCGCGATAACAAAGCTCGTCTGCTTCGCCGGTCGGCCCGCGCAGCGACCGCGGCGCCAGCGTGCGGCGCGCCTCGAGTGCGTAGTAGCGACAGAAATCGACGGCCTCGCGCACTTCCGCTACCGAGTCGTCGAGCGTCTTGCCGCCCTCCGCCTGCAACAGCGCGATGAGCCGGGCGCGCCAATGTTCCAGGAGATCGCCCGCGCGCTCGAGCATGGCGGAACGCAGCTCGAGCCCGGTCGCAGCCCACGGGGCAAAGCCGACGTGCGCTGCTGCCATGGCGGCCGAGACGACGGCGCCGTCTGCTTCGCCAACCCGGCCAATCACGTTGCCATCGATCGGCGACAGCACCGACCGCCCGATACCGGGGCGGGTCGTACCATCGACGAGCGGCGCCGCCTCGACGGCGGGGCGGGCATCACGGATCTCGGCGAGCAGTGCATCGAGCGCAGTGCGGTCGCCGAATTCCACGCCGGACGAATTGCGTCGGTCCGGGGCATAAAGATCGCGCGGCAGCGGAATCTTCGGGTTGCGCGCAAGACGGGCGTCGCCGATCCGGTTCTGCGGACGCTCGAGAATCGAGGCAATCGGCACCGCCGGATCCGCGGCCACCGACACGAAGGAGGAGTTCGCCCCGTTCTCCAGCAGACGGCGCACGAGATAGGCGAGAAGATCGCGATGGCCGCCGACCGGAGCATAGATTCGACAGACCGCCCGCGGGTGATCGGCGAGCAAGAGCCGGTACAGCACCTCGCCCATGCCATACAGGCGCTGGAACTCGTAGCCCTCGACGCCGCCGGCATCCTCGATCACGCTCGCCACGGTGAGCGCGTTGTGAGTGGCGAATTGCGGATAGAGCCGCGGCCGCTTGGCGAGCAGCTGTCTTGTGCAGGCGGTATAGCAGAGATCGGTCATCGCCTTGCGCGTGAACACGGGATAGTCAGCAAGACCGCGCTCCTGGGCGCGTTTGATTTCGGTATCCCAGTAGGCACCCTTGACCAGCCGCACCGTCAGCCGGCAGCGCAGCCTGCTGGCGGTTTCGTCGAGCCATTCAATCACGGCAGGCGCGCGCTTCTGATAGGCTTGCACCGCAAGCCCAAAGCCGTCCCAGCCGCGCAGCGAGGTCTCCGCCAGGACCGCTGCGATCACGTCGAGGGTGAGTTCGAGCCGATCGGCTTCCTCGGCGTCCACGGTAAGCTCGAGGCCGCCGTCGCGCGCCTTGTGCGCAAGCTCGAGCACCTTCGGCACCAGTTCGGTCAAAACCAGATCGCGCGATACCGCCTCGAAGCGCGGATGCAAGGCGGAAAGCTTGACTGAGATGGCGGGACGGCTCGCGTCATTGCCATGCGCGGCGATGGCTTCGATCGCATGGCCGTAGGACGCAAAATAACGCTCCGCGTCCGCCCGCGTGCGCGCACCCTCCCCCAGCATGTCGAATGAATATCGCACGGCCCGTTGGGCGCGGGCGCGCTCGAGCGCCTCCTCGATGGTTTGTCCGACCACGAAATGCGAGGCCAAAAGCCGCATCGCTTGGCGCGTGGCCGCGCGTACGGCGGGAATGCCGAGGCGTTTGACGAGACTTTCCAGAATCGTATCCGGGGTCTCGCCGGGGTGAATGATGCGCGCAGTAATGCCGAGCGTCCACGCCGAGGCCGAGACCAAGAGCGCGCTCGATTTGACATGGTGCGACGACCATTCGCCGGTGGCCAGCTTGTCCTCGATCAGCCGGTCCGCCGTGGCGGCATCGGGCACCCGCAGCAGCGCCTCCGCCAACACCATGAGGGCAAGCCCCTCCTTGGTTGAGAGCGAATAGGCGTGCAGGAAATCCTCGATGCCGCCGAGTCCTCCGGCCCTCGCCCTGATCCCCTCGACCAGGCGCCTGGCATAGGCGTCGATTCGTCGTTCGGCCTCGCTGGCGCGAGCGGCTTCATCGAGCAGGGTGGCCGCGATCGCCTCGTCCGCCGGCGCGTAGGCAGCGCTGAAAAGGGGTGCCGTTTCTGCATCCGCGGCGGGGCAAGTGTTCGTATCTGCGATCATGGCCGCATTCGAGAAGCCCGCCTCGAGCTGAGGCTCGTTAATCTTAACAGCCGTTCACGTCGTCGAGGCGAAAGAATAACTCGCATGCGGGCACAAAGTGGCAGCGCGCGGTGTTTGGAATTCTGTGAAGGACGGGCGCGAGACGCGATCTCGCCTTGCGCTTTGTAGCGTCATGTTCTTTATCTGGCCCGTCAGCCGCGGTTTGCGACGAAGGGGTGCGGGGCCGACGTAGAGGGAGCAGCCATGGGCCTCCTCAACCTCACGCGGATGGATCGGCTCATCTGTCTGCTTGCGGTAGCGCTCGCAGTGGTGGCGTCGTGGCCTGCCGCGGCGCAGACCAGCATCAAGTTCTCGCTCGACGGGCGCGCGGAGGGATTGGCCGCGACATTTTTCCTCCCCCAGGACCGCGGCTACTTCAGGGCGCAAGGTCTCAATGTCACCGTAGACGAGGCGACGACCGCGCTCGAGCCGATTACCCGCGTGGCCTCCGGCGCCTATGAGATGGGCCTGGCCGATATCAACACCCTCATCAAGTATCGCGACCAGCATCCCTCGCTGCCGGTGCGGGGGGTATTCATGCTCTACAACAAGCCGCCTTTCGCCATCGTGGCGCGCAAGAGCCGCGGCATCACCGACCCCAAGGAGCTCGAAGGCAAAAAGCTCGGCGCCCCGCCCGCCGGCATCACATTCGGCGAGTGGCCCCTCTTCGCCAAGCTCAACCAAATCGATGTGGCGAAGGTGACGATCGAGACTATCGGCATCCCCGTGCGCGCGCCGATGCTGGCCGCCGGCCAGATCGATGCGGCGCTCGGCTACTCGTTCCGCCTCTACGTCGATCTCAAGGATCGTGGCGTGCCCGTGGACGACATCGTGCTGATGGCCATGGCGGACTACGGGCTCAAGCTTTACGGCAACACGGTCATCGTGAACCCTAAATTCGCTGCCGAGAAGCCGGAAGCGGTCAAGGCGTTCTTGCAGGCCTTTCTCCACGGCCTCAAAGACATCGTGCGTCGACCCGGCGAAGCGGTCGATACGATCATGCGGCGCGACGACATGGTGAAACGGGAGGTCGAGCTGGAACGCCTGCGCATGGCCATCCGCGACAATATCGTCACCCCGGAGGTGAAAACCAACGGCTACGGCGCCATCGATCCTGCGCGGCTTGCCGAGTCCATCGATCAGATCGGCTTGGTCTA
>DASQXF010000286.1:0-4962 GCA_035639895.1 Xanthobacteraceae bacterium | reverse complement strand
ACATCGACACCTTGGAGCGCATCGAGATCATCCGCGATCTGCGGCTCGGCGCCTTCGACGCGCTGGTCGGCATCAATCTCTTGCGCGAGGGGCTCGACATTCCGGAATGCGCGCTGGTCGCCATCCTCGACGCCGACAAGGAGGGCTTCCTGCGCAGCGAGACCTCGCTCGTCCAGACCATCGGCCGCGCCGCGCGCAACGTCGACGGGCGGGTGATCCTCTACGCCGACACCGTGACCGGCTCGATGGAGCGCGCCATCGCCGAGACCAATAGGCGGCGCGAAAAACAGGAAGCGTTCAACGCCGCGAACGGCATCACGCCGGAGAGCGTGCGCAAGGGCATCGCCGACATTCTGGAGAGCGTGTACGAGCGCGACCACGTGCTGATCTCGACCGGCGGCGGGCTCGCCGGCGTCGGCGAGGAGGACACCGCCACCATCGGCCACAATTTCGAGGCGGTGATCGCCGACCTCGAGGAGCGCATGCGCGCCGCCGCCGCCGATCTCGACTTCGAGGAGGCGGCGCGGCTGCGCGACGAGATCAAGCGTCTGCGCGCGACCGAGCTCGCGGTGCTCGACGATCCCACGGCCAAGGCGGTCGCGATCTCGCGTACTTCGCCGCGCGCTCCGTCACCCTCTCCCCTTGCGGGAGAGGGTCGCCCGCCGAAGGCGGGCGGGGTGAGGGGTGCGCGCGAGGGCCCCCGCAAACCCACCCTCGACGAGATGGGCCCCGGCCCGGACAAGGAGTCGAAGCCCTACCGCCCGGGGCCGCGCTCGACCACCGGCCGCCCGGGCATGCGCGGCGGCTGGCGGCCGCGGGGACGCTGATATGCCCCGCGTCGTCGGTATCGATCATTTGGTGCTCAGCGTCGGCCACTTCGCCCGGTCGAAGGAGTTCTACGCCAAGCTGCTCGCCTTTCTCGGCTTCAAGCTCAAACACGAGTACGCCGACATGGCTGGCTGGAGCAACGGCAAGACGCTGTTCTGGATCGCCGCCGCCGATGCGCAGGGGAAGAAACGGAAGTACCGCAAGGGCGATATCGGCTTCCACCACTATGCCTTCGAGCTGTCGAGCCGCAAGGACGTGGACGCGCTCGGCGATTTCCTGGCCAAGCACGGAATGAACGTGGTCGATCCACCCGGCGAATATTACGGGCGCTCGTATTACGCGGTGTATTTCACCGACCCCGACGGCATGAAGCTCGAAGGCATGGTGTACAAGCCGCCGCCGAAAACGCGGCGGGCGAAAAAGAAGAGGTGAGTGCTCAGCTGGAGCGCCGTGCTCGTGCCGCAAAATTTCCTGTTGACTCGTGTAACGAGAATCTTCGAGAAACCGATATTCACCAAAACTGCGCCGGACGGTCCGCCCAGCGATGTCGCGGTGGGCGCTTCCATTGCCGGACGCGGCGTGCCCTCGCCGCGGCGGCGGATCGCAACCTGCGGGTGTAGGAATTGGGCGCGGGCTTTGGCTCCTGTTTCGGGCCTGTTCTTTACAGGGAACAGCACAACCGGAAGGCGTTAGGCTCGCAGGACCACTCAGCGCTAGTCACGCCTGTTAGTCCCGACGCCACGCTCTCCCGCTCCTCGTTTGGCCTTGCGATCGACGCTTAAACGCACACGACGGCCGCTTGAATTGCGCGGTGCGCGGCGCTTCAATCCGTCCACCGCTCGCGCGCGGGCAAGCCGACAAGGGAGGAACGCCATGGCCAAGGGTCAGATGCGCAGCACCAAGGAAAAGAAAAAGCCGAAGGCTGAGTGGAACAAGAAGAAGAAGGGTGGCCCTACGCTGTCGCCATTCGCTTTGGCGCGGGAGCAAATCCAGCCCGGGCAGAACCCGTTCGGCAAGAAGAGCTAGCCGCGCGCGGGTCGCGCCGCACTACTCCGCGGCAATCATTTTGTCTGCCGCGGAATGGTGCGCGTACGTCTTCCACGTCGGGCAATAGCCATCATCGGCTTGATCGCCCCACGTAATCCATCCCTTGCGCGTGCCGCGCGCGAACAGCTCGAGATAGGGCGCCGGGCTGCATGCCTCGATGATTTCGTACTGCTCGTCCGGCTTGCGCGAGTGCTCGCGCTTGCGCGTCGCCAACAAATTCACCTGCCGTCGTCCGGCTGCCAGCGTGCGGGCGTTCTTCCCGCGCACGCCGAACAGGATGAACTCGGTCACGTTGCGGAAATAGAACCCCACGCCGCGGCCATCGGAGCCGCCGTCCTTGCGCACCTTGTGCCAGACGATATTGGACTTGTAGCTGAACCCCCACGCCTTCATCACCGCGAGCCCCTCCGACAATAGTGCGTTGGGACACCAGAGATAGAGGTGCGCAGTTCGCGCCGCGAACTGCTCGACCGGCAACGCCATGATCTCGTCGAGCCGCATCGTGCCATAGCGCGACAGCCGCCTGTGCTCGGGCGCCACTTTCCCGGTCTTGTTGATGAATTGCCACGGCGGATCGGCGAGGATTGTCGCGAACTGTCGTTTGCCGACGACGCGGCGCAAGTCGGTGGGATCCATGACGTAAAGGCACTCCAGTACACATCAAGCGAGGAGCATTATGGGTCTGTTCGCGCGCTAGTCTATCGCCTTGCTTCCCCCCCGACCGTCCTCTCTAGCGACGAATCCCACTCCGCGCCCGCATCCGTCAAAAACCCCAACGGCTCTGCCCGCGTATCATCGAACGCCGCCGCGCTGAGCGGTCCGCCCATGACCGCGGCGGTGTCCAGGTTGAGCCGGCGGCGGTGCAGATCGGGCGTGCGCGTGCGCAGTGGCGTGTGGCCGTGCACGATGAAGCGGCCGCAATCGACGTCGTCGCACTCACTCAGGAACGGCTCGCGCATCCACAGCATCACCTCGGGCTGTTGCCTGGCGAGCGGCACGGACAGATCGATCCCGGCGTGCACGAAGAAGCGCATCCCGTCGTCGTGACAGAACGGCAATGCGGAGAGCCAATCAAGATGCTCCGGCGAGATGCGGCCCCCGCCATAGTTGCGCAACGTGCTGGCGCCGTTGTTCACCAGCCACAGCGGCACGGCGCGGTCGCTGGCATGGGCATCGATCGCCATCTGCTCGTGGTTGCCGCGCAGGCACACGATCGTGCCGGGCCGCGCCGCCTGCCGCTGGATGAGCAATTCGATCACGCCCCGGCTCTGCGGCCCGCGATCGATATAATCGCCGAGAAAGACGTAACGCGCCGGCCGAGCGCCGGCATAGGCCTCGCATGCCGCGAGCAGGCGCTGCAGCTTGTCGAGGCAGCCGTGAATATCGCCGACCGCGAAGGTCAGCGGCGAGGTGGCATCGGCGGACATGACGTCGGATCCTGCGCGGTCTCCTGCGGCAAAGCATCACCAGCATGTTACAACCGCAACACGCGACTTCGAAATATGCTGAACGCCCAGCGCGTGACACGCGCGCGGGCAAGCCTAGCATTGCCAGAAGGGGGAGACACCATGACGATCCGCAACTACGTCACCATCGCCGCGGCAGCGCTCGCGGCGCTCGCCATTGCTGGTCCGGTCGGCGCCGGGGGCGACAAGGTCGCCTTTCCGGAAAACCACGAGGCGGCCGTGTTGTTCACCACGGTCGACCGCGCCGACAACAAGCAGTTCCGCGAGTTCTACACCAGCGCGGCGGCGCTCGAGGCCGCCAAGAAAGGCGAGCCGCTGCCGAGCGGCACCGTGATCACCATGCGCCAATACGCCGCCAAGCTCGATGCGCAAGGCAACCCGGAGAAGGCCGCCGACGGCCGTTTCATCAAGGGCAATCTCCTCGGCTACGCGGTGATGGAGAAGCGCACGGGCTGGGGCAGCGAGTACCCGGACAATGTGCGCAACGGCGAGTGGGAGTACCAATCCTTCAAGCCGGATAAGACGGTGAACACGGCGGCCAATCTCGGCGCCTGCTTCAACTGTCACAAGCCGCTCGACAAGCAGGATTTCGTTTTCCTCTACGACAAGATGAAAGCGGCGGCGAAATAGGAGCGCGGCATTAGCGGCTAAATCCCGCTCCCTCAGAAAGCCGCATTATCCGCATACAAAATGCCGGTCAGCCGCGTTTACCGATGCGGCAGGACCGGGCAAAAGCCACGGCGCGGATTCCATTCGGCCGTGAAGCGGTCACATTCTCGTGCGGAAATTAGCTAGTGGAGTTCTGCCCGCAGGGGCGCTGAACGGGGGTACCAATCATGAGCTTTCTCAAGACGCGTGAGTCCGCCGAAATCGACACGTCGGCGGATACGGAAGTGGAAGGGGAAATCCGCGAATTCGTTCGCCGTGACGTCGTAGGCCTGCGGCGCCAACCCGAGAGCGACGGCGAACTCGTCGCCAACAACATCAACCAGCTGCTGCAGCGCGTGGCAGGGACATCCGTGCACGAGATCGACAAACTCATCACCGAGCTGCAGACGTTGCGCGACACGCTGCAAAGCGAGGCCGCGCGCGTGCAACGCGAGATCGTCGAATACGCGACCTTGAGCCAGGCGGCCCTGCAATCGACGAAGATCATCGCCGAAAGCCTGACGCATTGGAAAAAGATACCCGATGCACCGAGCCTGCGCGACTGAGCTCGCGCCTCACCACTCGGCATATTGAGCGCGCCGGCCCAGTCCGGCGCGCTTTCTTTTTGAAGGGCTCGCAAATGGAAAAAGGCCCCGCCGGGGCAGCCGGCGAGGCCAAGTCGAGGGAGGAAACGCCCAAGAGGGCAGTGGTAGTAGCGCCTACCACCGTCGTCAGGATAGCCGCGGATCTGCCAGGCCAGCGTGAAGCAGCTCACAGCCCGGAAGGGATCTCCGACGGGCTGCCCACTGATCGCCGCTCATCCTCTTCGGTCGCACCGGCCGAGCGCAGCGAGACCGGAGGCCGGTCCCCTGCTTTCGCGGGGGCAGGGATCAGGGTCCCCGCAACGGGGTCCCCGCGACGCATAGCGCATCATAGGCGCGCGTAAACGCGCTTCTGCTATCGCGGGCTGCCC
>DASQXF010000285.1:0-13261 GCA_035639895.1 Xanthobacteraceae bacterium | reverse complement strand
GGGAACAGCTCGAAATGCTGAAACACCATGCCGATTCGCGCGCGAAGCTTGGGCAGATCGGTCTTCGGGTCGTTCAGCGAAATGCCGGCGACGGTGATCGAGCCCTCCTGGAACGGCTCGAGACCGTTGACGCATTTGATGAGCGTCGACTTGCCGGAGCCCGATGGACCGCACACCACGACGACCTCGCCCTTCTCGACATGCGTGGAGCACTGCTTGAGCACCTGAAAATTGGGATACCACTTGCTCACTTTGCTGAGCGTGATCATGAGCAGTCCCTCAGCGGATGATCGCGACCCGCCGCTGCAATCGACGCACCAGCAGCGAGGCCACGAACGAGATCACGAAATAGACCAAGGCGGCGAACAGGTACATCTCCACCAGACGCCCGTCGCGCTGCGCCACTTTCGATGCTGCGCCGAGAAAATCGGTGATGGAGAGCACGTAGACCAGCGAGGTGTCCTGGAAAAGGACGATGGTTTGCGTGAGCAGCACGGGAAGCATGTTGCGGAATGCCTGCGGCAGCACGATGTAGCCCATGGTCTGCAGATAGGTCATGCCGAGTGCCTGCGCGGCGCTGACTTGACCGCGCGGGATCGACTGAATACCGGCGCGCATGATCTCGGCGAAATAAGCAGCCTCGAACAGCGTGAAGGTCACGAGGGAAGACGTGAACGCGCCGACTTGGATCGGCTGCGAAGCGCCGCTGATCCATTGACCAATGAACGGCACCAGGAAGTAGAACCAGAAGATCACCAGCACCAGCGGCACTGAGCGCATCAGGTTCACATAGCCGGCGGCGAGCAGCGAGAAGGGAGCAAAGCCGGAGAGACGCATCATCGCGAGCAGCGTGCCGAAAATGATGCCGCCGCAGGTCGCGAGCGCGGTCAGCATGAGCGTGAAAGTCATGCCGTCATAGAAAAGGTAGGGCAGCGAGCGAATGATGACGTCAAAATCGAAATCCGCGAACATCGATCGCCTCAGTGTGTCGCTGCCGCCGCCGGGGCAGCGCCGATGAACCCGGGCACGGCTGTGCGGCGCTCGACCCAGCGCATGCCGAACGTCACGACGATGTTGATCGCGATGTAGATGATCGTCGCAGCAGTGAACGCCTCGAACACCTGGAACGAGAATTCCTGCATCGCGCGCGCCCGTGCCGTCAGCTCCATCAACCCTATGGTGAGAGCGACCGCGCTGTTCTTGATGATGTTGAGAAATTCCGAGGTCAGTGGCGGCAGGATGATGCGATACGCCATCGGCAAGAGCACGTAGACGTAGGCCTGGCCCCGCGTCATGCCGAGCGCGAGCGCGGCCCAGCCCTGGCCGCGGGCGAGACTCAAGATGCCGGCGCGCACCTGTTCGGCGACGCGCGCGGAGGTATAGAAGCCGAGCGAGACAACGGCCGTGTAGAAGGAGGCGTCGGGAAGCTGCTTGAGCCAGTCACCGGCCGCCGTCGGCAGGAGCTCGGGCAGCACGAAGTACCACAGGAACATCTGCACCAGCAGGGGGATGTTGCGGAACAATTCCACATAGGCGTTGCCGAACCGCACCAGCCAGGGGTTCGGCGTGGTGCGAATGACGCCGACCAGCGATCCCATGGCCAGCGCCAGGCACCACGCGCTGAGCGCGGTCGCGAGCGTCCACCAGGTGCCGAGGAGCAGCGTCTCGAGATAAGTGTGAACCCCGTCCGGCGAGGTCTGGAAAAAGATGCCCCAGTTCCAGTGGTAGTTCACGCCGGGCCCTTATCACATAACGGCCGTCAGACATTGGTGATCAGGACGACGTGGCGTCTGATCACCAATGCTAATTACCGGTTCTCGACGGCAATCAATACACTGCCGGGTCACCGCTGTCGGTCGGGCTGGCGATCACCTTCTTGAAGGCGGCGCTCATCGGCACATCGAGATTGATCCCTTTGGGCGGGATCGGTTTGAGGAACCACTTCTCGTAGATCGGGTTGATCGCGCCGCTGCGATAGGTGGCGATCATGGTCTCATCCACGACTTTCTTGAACGGGGCGTCGTCGCGCCGCAGCATGATGCCGTAGGGTTCGACCGAAAGCGCATCGGCGGAGATTTGGTAATCCTTCGGCGACTTCGATCCGGCGACGAGGCTGTAGAGCAGAATGTCGTCCATGACGAAGGCGGCGGCGCGGCCGGTCTCGACCATCAGAAACGCCTCGGCGTGGTCCTTGGCGGCGAGGATGTTCAGATTGAGGCCCTTCTGCGCGCCGATCTCGTTGATCTGCTTGATGTTGGTGGTGCCCGAAGTCGACACTACGGTCTTGCCCTTGAGGTCGTCGACCGTTTTCAGGTTCGCAGACTTCTTCGACACGAAGCGGTTCGCGGTGACGAAATGGGTGATGGTGAACCAGACCTGCTTCTGCCGCTCGAGGTTATTGGTGGTCGAACCGCATTCCAGGTCGATGGTGCCGTTCGACATCAGCGGAATACGGGTGGCCGAGGTGACCGGGTTGAGCTTGGTCTCGAGCTTGGCGACTTTGAGCTCGTTCTTCACCCCATCGACGATGCGGGCGCAGAGATCCATAGCATAGCCGACGACCTGCTGTTTGTCGTCGTAGTAAGAAAAAGGCAGTGAGGACTCGCGGTGGCCGAGCGTGATCGTGCCAGTATCTTTAATTTTCTTGAGCGTTCCGGTGAGGTCCTGGGCGAGCGTTGGGCTGGCGGCGAGGGTCGCGATCGCGATCGTCGAAAGCAGCATGTTGAGACGCATGGGAGTTCTCTCCTGTAAAGGCACTCGGGCGCTTGCGCACCGGGCGGTCCGCAGGATGGCGCGCAGCCGTCAGTCCTTCACTTTAACATAGCTTCCGGGCGCGTCCTCGAGCAGCGTGAGCTTGCCGCCCCCCAGCTCGCGTGCCGGAACCTCCGCCGAATCTCGCGCCCTGACCCACTTGAGCCAATCCGGCCACCAGGAGCCTGCGTGTTCCTTGGCCTTGGCCAGCCACTTGTCGAGATTGGCGCTGGTCGGTTTGGGGCCGGTCCAGTATTGATATTTCATCTTGTCGGGCGGATTGATGACACCGGCGATGTGTCCCGAGCCGGCGAGTACAAACCGCACCGGTCCGCCGAAGAATTTCGTGCCAAGCAGCACCGAACTCGCCGGCGCGATGTGATCCTCGCGCGTGGCCAGATTGTAGATCGGAACCGTCACGCTCTTGAGCTGAAGCCTGTTGCCGCCGATGACCATCTCGCCCTTGCTGAGGCGATTGTCGAGATAACAGTTGCGCAGATAAAACGAGTGATTTGCCGCCGGCATTCGAGTTGCATCCGAATTCCAGTACAGCAAGTCGAATGGCGCCGGCTCCTTGCCTTTGAGATAGTTATTGATGACGTACGGCCAGATCAGATCGTTCGAGCGCAGCAGGTTAAAAGCCGTTGCCATCTTCTTGCCTTCGAGATAGCCGCGCTCGCTCATTTCGCGCTCGCGTGCCGCGATCTGCTCCTCGTCGACGAAGACCTTAAGATCGCCGGCATGGGTGAAATCGACCTGCGCGGCGAAAAGCGTGGCCGAAGCGATACGGTCGTCGCGCTTGGCCGCCATATAGGCAAGCGTGACGGCCAGGAGCGTGCCGCCCACGCAATATCCGAGCGCATTGACTTGGCGTTCGCCGGTGGCTTTCTCGATGACGTCGAGGGCGGCGAGCGGGCCCTCGCGCATGTAATCCTCGAAGCTCTTCTTGGCGAGTCTCGAGTCCGGGTTCACCCAGGAGATCACGAAAACGGTGAGGCCCTGATCCACGCACCATTTGATGAAGGATTTCTCCGGCGTCAGGTCGAGGATATAGAACTTATTGATCCAGGGCGGCACGATCAGTAGCGGCCGCTTGAGGACGGTTTCCGTGGATGCCGTGTACTGGATGAGCTGCATCAGCTCGTTTTCAAAGATAACCTTGCCCGGCGTGAGCGCGAGGTTGCGGCCGACCTCGAACATTTCCGCCCTGGACTGACGGATCTTGAGGTCGCCTCGTCCGGCGGCAATGTCCTCGGCCAGCATATGCATGCCACGCACAAGATTGCCGGCGTTCGAGGCGAGCGTTTCGCGCAAAAGCTCTGGGTTGGTGAGTATGAAGTTCGAGGGCGCAATCGCGTTGGCGATCTGGCGTATGTAGAAATCGGCTTTCTGCCGGGTATGCGGATCGAGCGCTTCAGCGTCGCGCACCAGCCGGTACGCCCATTGCACCGTCAGCAGATAGGCTTGCTTCAGGAAATCGAAGAACTGGTTGCTCGACCACTCGGGATCGGCGAAACGCTGGTCTTTCGGGTCAGGTTCGGCGACCGGGTGCACCTGCTCGCCGGCCATGCGCTTGACCGAATTCGCCCACAGGTCGAGATAGGCTTTACCCAGGCTCGACTGCAGTTCGAGTGCGCGCTGCGGATCCCGCAGCCAATAATCTGCGACTTGGCCGATGGTTTTCACCACGTCGACGATCTCGGCGTATTGCTCGTCGCGGTGGCCTTCTTCGCGCGGCTTAAGATAGGCAGCCAGAGCTTTGCCGCCTTCTTCCATCATGCGGGCGATATTGCGGGCGAACTCCTCCAAGTCGGCGGGCCCGCTTTTGATCGGTTCGGCTGGGGCTCTCACGGCAACGCCTCAATTCACGGTTCGGCGTGGACCGGCCTTTTCGAAGCTCAGATGGACTTTACCCGTAACCACCGCAAGACGCATCATAGGCCTTCGCAGCGGCGCTCGCGCCCGAGCGCGAACGGGAACCGAGGAAGCCTGGCTAACCTTGCTTTGGTCATATTGGGGGATTACAGCTGCAGGCAATTCTTTGAATTGGCAGCCATTTCGCCTTGAGAAGGGGGAGGGCCGGTCGGCACGTTGCGCTGCCATCCGGCCGGAGTTGAATGGGCATAACGTCCAGATCGCCGTCACCTCGGCCCGTGGCTAGGTGCGCCTTTGCGGTAGCGCTTTTTGCCGCGGCCGGCGTTCTCGGAGGCTGCTCGGCCGGTAGCACGGTCGCCGACCACCTGCCGACCGCGCTCGGCGGTTTGCCCGAAGGTACGCCGCAGCGGCCGAAGACTACATCGGCGTATCCTGCGGTTCACGACATGCCGCCCCCGCGTGCGACCACGGTCCTCACTGACGCGGAGCAGACGAAGCTCGAGGGCGATTTGGCCGCGGCCCGCAGCCGTGCTGCGGAGGCGGCCAAGGCTGCTGCCGCTGCCGACAAGCCGTGATAGAAGGCTCGTCGCCGGCGCCGCGCAGGCCAAGGACCCGGGCCCATGGAAGAGTTTCACCGCATTCGGCGCCTGCCGCCCTACGTTTTCGAGCAGGTCAATCGCGCCAAGGCGGCGGCGCGCAATGGGGGCGCCGATATCATCGACCTCGGCATGGGCAATCCGGACCTGCCGGCGCCGGCGCATGTCATCGAGAAGCTCAAAGAGACGATCGGTAAGCCGCGTACCGACCGCTACTCATCCTCACGCGGGATTGCGGGATTGCGCCGCGCGCAGGCGGCCTATTACGCACGCCGCTTCGGGGTCAAACTGAATCCCGAGACCGAGATCGTCACCACTCTCGGATCGAAGGAGGGTTTCGCCAACGTGGCGCAGGCGATCACGGCGCCGGGCGACGTCGTCGTGGTTCCCAATCCCAGCTATCCGATTCATGCCTTCGGTTTTCTGATGGCCGGCGGTGCCATCCGCGCGGTGCCATCGGAGCCGATGCCGTCATTCTTCGAGGCGCTCGAGCGCGCGATTATCCGTTCGATTCCCAAACCCATTGCGGTTGTCGTCTGCTATCCCTCCAATCCTACCGCAGCTGTCGCCGATCTCGACTTCTACAAGGAGCTGATCCTGTTTGCGAAGAAGCACGGCGTCCTTGTGCTCTCCGATCTCGCCTATGCGGAGGTCTATTTCGACAATAATCCGCCGCCATCCGTGCTGCAGGTGCCGGGTGCAATCGATGTCGCGGTCGAGTTCACTTCCATGTCGAAGACCTATTCCATGCCGGGTTGGCGCATCGGCTTCGCAGTCGGCAATGAGCGCATCATCGCGGCGCTGGCACGGGTGAAATCCTACCTCGACTATGGCGCCTTCACCCCGGTTCAAGTGGCGGCGACTGCCGCGCTCAACGGCCCCGACGACTGCATCCGCGACATGCGCGAGATCTACAAACGGCGGCGCGACGTGCTGGTGGAATCGTTTTCTCGCGCCGGCTGGGAGGTTCCTCCTCCGCGCGCCTCGATGTTCGCCTGGGCGCCGATCCCCGAGCCGTTTCAAACCCTCGGTAGCGTCGAATTTTCCACGCTCCTGGTCGAAAAGGCGGAGGTCGCGGTCTCGCCGGGCATCGGCTTCGGCGAATATGGCGAAGGATACGTGCGTATCGCGCTGGTGGAGAACGAGCAGCGCATCCGCCAGGCCGCCCGCAACGTCCGCCGCTTTCTTGAAACCGGTCCGAAAAAGTTGCACAACGTCGTCCCCCTGGCCCAACGGCGCTAGACGCTCCGTTTCCACGCAGGCCGACGATGCCCGCTCCACTGAAACTCGGTATTGCCGGTTTGGGCACGGTCGGCTCGTGCGTCGCCCGGCTCGTTGAGCGCCAGCACGATGCGCTCGCCGCCCGTTGCGGCCGCCCGATTGAAGTTGTTGCGGTCAGCGCCCGTTCGCGCAGCAAGAAGCGCGATGTCGGTCGCAGAAAGCTGCGCTGGGTCGCCGATCCCGTGGCACTCGCGACCGATAGCGAGATCGACGTCTTCGTGGAGTTGATCGGCGGGGAGGGCGATCCCGCCAGAGCCGCGATCTCGGCTGCGCTTGCGGCCAAAAAATCAGTCGTCACCGCGAACAAGGCGTTGCTCGCCAGCCATGGCGTCGCGCTCGCGGCGATGGCCGAGAAAAACCACGTGGCGCTCAACTTCGAGGCTGCGGTGGGCGGCGCCATCCCGATCGTGAAAACGCTGCGCGAGGGATTGGCCGGCAACTCGCTCGCCCGCGTCTATGGAATCCTCAATGGCACCTGCAACTACATCTTGACGCGCATGGAAGAGGAGAAGCTCGCTTTCGCCGACTGCCTGAAGGAGGCGCAGCGACTCGGCTATGCGGAAGCCGATCCAACGTTCGACATCGAGGGCCATGACACCGCCCAGAAGCTCGCGATCCTGGCGAGCCTTGCTTTTGGAACCAAGGTCGATCAGAGCGCAGTCTACGTCGAAGGCATTTCTTCGATCACGCCTGAGGATCTCGAATGGGCCGACGAGCTTGGGTATCGCGTCAAGTTGCTGGGCGTTGCGGTGAGGACCGACAAGGGCATCGAGCAGCGCGTGCATCCGACCATGGTGCCGAAGGAAACCGCGATCGCGCAGGTGATGGGCGTGACCAACGCCGTCACCGTCGATGTCGAGGCAATCGCGCCGATCACCCTGGTCGGCCCAGGCGCCGGTGGCCTTGCCACGGCATCCGCCGTCATTTCCGACATCGGCGACATCGCCCGTGGAGTGCGTACTGCACCGTTCGGCCGGCCTTCGGCGCGATTGGCCACCATCAAGAAGGCGCCGATGCAGCGTCACGAAGGCGGCTATTACATTCGGCTTCTTGCCGTCGACAAACCGGGCACCGCCGCCGCCATTGCCCGCCGTCTGGCGCAGCAGAACATCTCGCTCGAATCGATCGTGCAGCGGCACCGGGGCGAGCCGCCGCACGGCGGCGATGTCGCCGGCAGTTCGGGCGCGCCGGTGCCGGTGATTCTGATCACTTATGCGACCACCGAGGACGCCGTGCGCAAGGCGCTCGCAGCGGTCGGCCGCGATAAGGTGATTTTGGGCAAACCGCAGGTCATCCGCATCGAGAAAAACTGATAGAGTGGTGATCTATCGTCACCGCCGCCTCGAGGCGCGTGGCGCGAGACGGACGGCGCACATAGGCGCGAGGGGTAGCATGAACAAGGAGGGACGCGGAGCCGTGCCGTCGATCACCATTCAGCCGGACTTGGCCATAGAACGCGTGCTTACGCTGGAGATCGTGCGGGTGACCGAGCGGGCGGCGGTCGCGGCGGCGCGGTTGACGGGTCGCGGCAATGAGAAGGCCGCCGACCAGGCAGCGGTGAACGCCATGCGACGCGAGCTCAACAACCTGCCCATCAACGGCACGATCGTCATCGGAGAGGGCGAGCGCGACGAGGCGCCCATGCTGTTCATCGGTGAGACTGTCGGCAACAAGAACGGACCCGCGGTGGACATCGCGGTCGATCCGCTCGAGGGCACCACGCTGTGCGCCAAGAACATGCCCGGCGCGATCGCCACCATGGCGATGGCGGAAGCCGGTACGCTGCTCAATGCGCCCGACGTCTACATGCAGAAGATCGCGATTGGTCCGGGCTATCCCGCAGGCATCGTCGACCTCGACGCGCCACCCGAGGAGAACATCCGCGGCCTCGCCAAGGCCAAGGGCGTCGGGCCGGCCGAGATCACGGCGCTGGTTCTCGATCGGCCGCGCCATGCCGATCTGATTGCTGGCGTGCGCAGGGCCGGCGCCGCGGTACGGCTCATCAGTGATGGCGACGTCGCGGGCGTGATCCATACCGCCGATCCTGCCGACACCGGCATCGACATCTACATGGGCATCGGCGGGGCGCCCGAAGGCGTGCTCGCCGCTGCGGCGCTGCGCTGCATCGGCGGCCAGATGCAATGCCGCCTCGTGCTCGACACCCAAGAAAAGCGCGAGCGCGCCGCGAAAATGGGCATCAAAGACCCGCGCAAGAAGTACGAGATCGGCGACATGGTGAAGGGCGATTGCCTCTTTGCTGCAACCGGAGTCACCGATGGAGCGCTCCTCGATGGCGTGCGGGTCCGCAAGGATGTGATCGAAACCGAAACGGTCGTGATGCGCTCGATTACCGGCACCGTGCGCTGGATCCGAGCAGAGCACCGGCAACTCGAAAAATTTCATTTGGATTGAGCGGCCGCAGTAGCCACATCGATCGCAACGGACGCAAGTCACGCGTTCACGCCGCCGCAGCCGAGTAGCCAGGCAAACCGTCCCGGTGCCGCATGGGCGTCCCCCACATCGAGATCAGGCCGCTACGGTCGGACGAGCGCGCCGCCTGGGAGCCGCTGTGGAAAGGCTACCAGGCCTTTTACAAGGTCGTGATTCCCGCCCAGACCACGGATGTAACCTGGGCGCGTCTGTACGATCCGGCGGAACCGATGCACGCGCTCGGAGCCTATGTGGACGGGCGATTGTGCGGCATCGCGCACTACCTGTTCCATCGTTCATGCTGGACCGTCGGCAACTACTGCTACCTGCAAGACCTCTTCGTCGCCGAAGCGACGCGCAATCTCGGTCTCGGGCGAGCCCTGATCGCGGCGGTGGAAGAGCACGCGCGTCGAGCAGGCGCGAGCCGCGTGTACTGGCTCACGCACGAGACCAATGCCAGCGCGCGAGCGCTCTACGACAAGCTGGCGGAGCGCTCCGGATTCATCCAATATCGCAAGCTCTTTTGACGTGATTCGGAGCTTGGATGGCACTTGCTCTGGCGCCGCCGGCCGTCCCGAAGCAGCGCTTCTTTTTCGGCGTCGAGCGCTCGAGTTGCGGACGCGCTTGGCGCGATCGACTGGACGAGCGGGGCGCAGCACGCGCCCTTGCGATCGCCCAGCGCCACGACAACGTGCCCGAACTATTGGCGCGCATTCTCGCCGGCCGCGGAATCGAGGTGGACGAGGTTACAAGCTTCCTCGATCCGACCGTGCGTACGCTAATGCCGGATCCGCATACGCTCGCGAACATGCGCGAGGCTGCGATCCGGTTGGCGGACGCGATCACCCGCGGTGAAACCATCGCCATTTTCGGCGACTACGACGTCGATGGTGCGACATCGGCTGCTGTGCTCGGCCGATACTTGCGTCATTGCAGCCTCCGCCCGCTCGTGCACATTCCGGACCGCCTGTTCGAAGGCTATGGCCCGAACGCGGAAGCGGTTCGCGCATTGGCGTCGCAAGGTGCGAGCCTCCTCGTCGCCGTCGATTGCGGGACGACGAGCTACGAGCCGCTGCTTGAAGCGCGCAGCCTCGGTCTCGACGTGATCGTGATCGATCATCACCTGGCGGACGAGCGCTTGCCTGTCGCGCTCGCTGTGGTCAATCCCAACCGACTCGACGACCTTTCGGGACTTGGCCAGCTCGCGGCCGTAGGTCTCGTGTTCATGACCGTGGTTGCGGTCAACCGCGAACTTCGCCTCCGCGGGTTTTGGACGCAGACGCGGCCGGAGCCGGATCTGCTGGGTTACCTCGACCTGGTCGCGCTGGGAACGATCGCCGACGTGGTGCCGCTCACCGGCCTCAACCGCGCTTTTGTCGCCAAGGGTCTGGTGGCGTTGCGGCGGCGCGATAACCCCGGCCTTACCGCGTTGATGGACGTCGCCCGGCTGGGCGGTCCGCCCGAGCCCTGGCATCTCGGGTTTCTCTTGGGCCCACGGATCAATGCCGGCGGCCGGATCGGCCGGGCGGCGCTGGGAGTCGAGCTGCTCATGCACGAGGACCCGTGCGAATGCGCGCGTATCGCCGGCGAACTGGACCGCCTCAACCGCGAGCGTCAAGTGATCGAAATTGCCACCGTGGCGCAGGCCGAGGCCGAGGCCATGGCCGCGCTCGGTGCCGAGGAGAAAGGAGCCGTCGTCGTTACTGCCGCCGAGGGCTGGCATCCTGGAGTGGTCGGCCTCGTCGCCGCGCGGCTGCGAGAGCGGTTCGGACGGCCGTCCTTCGCCGTCGCGCTCGAACCGGGCGGCATCGGCACAGGCTCCGGGCGCTCGATCACGGGCGTCGATCTCGGTCGCGCCGTGCGCCAAGGCGTGAGCATGGGTCTGCTCATCAAGGGTGGCGGCCATGCCATGGCGGCTGGCGTCACTCTGAGAAAGGACAGGCTGAGCGCGTTTCGTGCCTATCTCGAAGACGCGCTCGCGGATGCGGTCGAAGTCGCGCGCCGCGAAGATGCACTGCTGATCGACGGCGCCCTTACGGCCGCTGCTGCCAACAACGACACTGTGGCGACGATCGCCCGCGCCGGTCCGTTTGGCGCAGGCAATCCCGAGCCGGTTATTGCATTTCCTGCGCATACCCTGGTCTATGCCGAAGAGGTGGGCCAATCCCACGTGCGGGCGCGATTGCGCGCCGGCGACGGATCGATCATCAATGCCATCGCATTTCGTGCCGCCGGACAAAAACTTGGGATTGCCCTCGGACAGGCGCGCGGGCAATCCGTCCACGCCGTCGGCACCTTGTGCCTCGACCGCTGGAATGGCACTGAGCGGGTGCAGCTGCGCCTCATCGACGTGGCGCCGGCTGACGCAACCCTCGGTGCTTATTAACATCGCCCTTCATGCCAGTAGATCCACACATTTCGCGGCGTCACCGCCCGCATGCGAGCGATCCAGTAATCACAGTCCCATCAGTGCACAAAGAGAAGCCGGAGTGAAAGCGAGACGATGTCTAAACTGAAGCTGTCCGTCGCGGTCGGCAACTACGACCGGGTGCGGCCGCTCATGGACGGTGCGGTCCAGATCGACGGCGTTGATCCCATATTCATGAACTTGCCGCCGGAGGAGATCTTCTTCCGCGCCTTCCGCAACATGGACTTCGACATCTGCGAATTATCGATGTCGAGTTTCGCGGTGAAGGTCGCCGAACGCAATTGCCCCTATGTGGGGATACCGGCATTTGTGTCACGCGCGTTCCGTCACAATTCGATCTATGTGCGCCGCGACCGCATCAAGTCTCCCGCCGATCTCAAGGGCAAACGCGTCGGGCTCCCGGAGTATCAGCTCACCGCCTGCGTCTGGGCGCGCATCATTCTGGAGGATGACCACGGCGTAAAACCGTCCGACATCGTATGGGTGCGAGGAGGCATCGAGCATGCCGGCCGGCCGGAGAAGATCGCTATCAAGCTTCCCGCCGCCGTGCGGATGGAGGACGCGCCGCAAGGCGCCACGATCTCCGAGCTACTGGAGCGCGGCGAGATTGATGGCTTCATCGCGCCGCGCGTGCCAAGCCTTGCCGGCAAGAACAATCCGCATATCGGCTGGCTGTTTCCCGATCCGGTCGCTGCGGGTAGAGATTATTTTCAACGCACCGGCATTTTTCCGATCATGCATGTCACCGGCATCCGTCGCGAGCTAGTGGAGACCCATCCGTGGCTACCCGCGGCCGTATTCAAGGCATTCCAGGAGGCGAAGGCGAAGTGCCTCGCTGCACTCGAAGACACTGCCGCGAGCAAGGTGACGCTGCCGTTCGTGGAGGAAGAGCTGCGTGCCGCGCGGGAGCTCATGGGCCATGACTTCTGGTCCTATGGACTTCACGCCAATCGCAAGGTGCTGGAGACTTTCCTGCGTCACCACTACGCGCAGGGGCTTTCATCGCGACTGGTGTCGCCCGAGGAGCTTTTCCACCCCTCGACCCATGAGAGCTTTGCGATTTAGCGGCCGCGGGCTTCGTGCGCGCCCGGCGTCCTCACGGCTTCTCGGTTCCGCGCAGCATCGCCGCGGTGGCGACGGCCGAATAGCCGGGCTCGACCCGAACGTCCACCACTGCCACTTGTCCTGCTTCGACCGCCGCGATCGCCTTCTCGAACGTCGGCACCAGATCGCCGGTCTTCATGACCGGAGGAAATCCAACCGCACCTTGCGCAGCCCCCAGGCCGGCGCAATCGATGTCGGGATCGGAGATGCGCTGGCCGATCCAGCGGTTCTCCGGGGGCCGGTTGCGGATGCGCGCCACGCGCTCCTGGTGCAGTTCGTCATTGAAAAACGAACGATTGTTGCAGACGACCACGAGGAGTGGAATGCGATAATGCACGGCGGTCCACAACGCGGTCACGCCCATGCAGAAGTCGCCGTCGCCGCAGATTGCGATCGGCAGCCGTCCCGAGCCCTTGAGCGCGAGCGCAGCGCCGACCGAAATGCCCGGGCCGCCGCCGACGCCGCCGCCTCCCTCCGAGCCGATATAGTCGAGCGGATGACGGAACGGCCAGGTCGCGCCGTTCCACGAGAGCGGCAGATGCGTAAGCGTAACCTCGCGCTCGCCGACGGCAGCCTTGAGCGCGCGCGCGAGGTCGTCGACGCGCACTGGCCCGCTGGACGGTTCGTATTTTTCCGCCCTTGGCTTAACCTCCGCCGGCTTGCGCTGTTTGCCACCGCCCAGCGCAGCAAGCAGCTGCGGCACCGCTGCGTCGGGCGAAGTGGGCAGCAGCAGATCGACCGGCGGCAGCATTTCATAGTCCATGCTCCAGCCGTTATGGACGTGGAAGTCGGCGCT
>DASQXF010000284.1:0-3874 GCA_035639895.1 Xanthobacteraceae bacterium | reverse complement strand
GCGCGGCAAAGGCGTGCTGATCGTCGATGATCTGGTCGACACCGGCAAGACCGCCAAGGTGGTGCGCGACCTGCTGCCGGAAGCGCATTTCGCCACCGTCTACGCCAAGCCCATGGGCCGGCCCATGGTCGACACGTTCATCACCGAAGTGTCGCAAGATACCTGGATCGATTTTCCCTGGGACACCGGCCTTGCGTTCCAGCCGCCGATCCGCGACGACGGAATCTAGCAGCGCGCCGCGTTGCCTTCGGCTATCATCGCGGCAGGACCCGAACATCCGACTAAGGAGAACCGCCCATGGATGCTGTCACACCCAAGTCGCAGAAATCCGCCGATCAGCATTCGCATGTCGTGCGCCCCGCCAACATGGAGTGGCAGCCGACCCGCTTTCCCGGTTGCGAGGTCAAGACGCTGTTGTTCGACCGTGACAACGGGCTCGTGACCGCGCTGATGCGCATGGCGCCCGGCGCCGTGCTTCCCGACCATGAACACGTGAAGATCGAGCAAACCTATATGCTCGAGGGCAAGCTCGTGGACAAGGAAGGTCCCGCCGCCGGGCTCGAGGTCAAGCCCGGCGAATTTGTCTGGCGCGAGGCTGGCAGCCGGCACGTCGCCTGGACGCCCGAGGGTGGGCTGATGCTGGCGATGTTCCAGATCCCGAATAAATTCTACGAGCGCGACGGCCGCGTGACGGATGTGACCGGGCAAGACTGGGAGACCGTCTGGGGGCGCGCGCTGAACGCCTGAGGCGGCGCCCGCGCCAATTCCGACGATCGGAATCCGGGCTTACGAAGCGCCGGCACCGCGACACGTGTGCGCAAGCGGTGCTAGAACGCCTGCGCCTGGCCGCGTGGTGGAACGGTAGACACAGCAGACTTAAAATCTGCTTCTGGGAAACCGGAGTGCCGGTTCGAGTCCGGCCGCGGCCACCACGATGGCTTTGCGGGGCAAATTTCTCGCCTGCGCAATTGCTGGTCACCCGCACCATCCAGCGTCTCGCACATCTCCACCGGTGCAGCACGACCTCACACGGCCATAGCGCAGGCAGGCGCAATATCGTCGTTCGGCTATGACAGCGTGACCATGCCGCTCCAGAATTGCTGGCCGCTCGCGGTATCGACGTCGTATTTGCGCACGAATGCCAGCCTCCCGTCGCCGGCTATCCGATAGACCATGATGCCGGCGGTCAGCGTCGTTACTGTGTTGCCATCGCGCAGCGCAAGCGGCCTGATGCTCGCCGCTACCAGCAATCGCCCGCTCGGGTCGATGCCGAAGGTCCGCAGGTGAATGCCGTGGCCCTGCGCGGTTTGGATCAGGCTTGGCTCACCGGTCCGCGGATCAATGGAGAATACTGCAACGTTGTTCTCACCGCCGTTGAAGACCGCCTTGCCCTGGGCCTCGACCTCGTCCTGGTTGCGGTTGGTGAGGTAGACGAAGCGGCCGTTGGGATGCACGTGGATCGCGCCCGCGCCCTGGCCCGGTTTGACGTTGGCGGGCTCGGCCAAGGTGTCCTTGACGAATAGCGGGTCGCGGCCGAGCGCGCCGTCCGATTGCAGCGCGTAGATATAAAGCTTGTTCTGGCGCTCGATCGAGACATAGACCCACGGCTGAGTGGGGTGAAAATCGAGATGGCGCGGCCCGAAGCCCAGCCCGTTTCCCGGCGCGATCGAAGCGAGGTTCGTCAGCACGCCGCGCTTGAATGCGAACACCTTAAGCGCGCCGGGGTCCTCGGGCTTACCGCCGGCGGGGTTGTTGCCGCGCGCGACCAGGATCGCCGTCTCATTTCCTGGCGTGGTGCGAATCTGATGCGCATAGATGCCGGCATCGAGCCGGCCCGGCTGGCTCACCGCCCCGCCGAGTGTGCCATCGCCATTGATGCGATGCACGGTGACGTTGCTCGGGTTGTTATAAGCGGTGAGCAGATATCCGCCAGATCGGTCGACGCTGGTATGAATCGGACGCGACGGCAACGATTGTGGCTCGCCATGCGGCTGCAACGCACCCGAGAGCGGATCGATGCGGAATGCGGTGGCGAGGTGCGTGGCGCCGGCGAGACCGGGCCCGCCGTCGCTCGACACGACGTAGAGGTATCGTTTCGAGGGATGCGGCCAGGCATATTGCACGTTGGCCGGCAGGGTCACCGCGCCGCGCTTTTCCAGCCCGGCGCCTGTGACGTCGATCTCGAATAGGCTCAGTTGCGGGCCGGTGCTGGAATAAAAGAATGTTTTTGCCATCACTGACTGAGTCCGCGGCCGTTTGCAGTTGGAATCGGACTGCGGCTTGATCACGGTTCTCCCGAGTGCTGCTGCCGATGGTAACTCGGGTGGGGCCTGAGCGATATCTCAGCCATCGGTTTAATCAAATCGCCTTGATCGATTGAGCGCATCAGGCTCCTATCAATCGCTGAATTCCACAGGCTGCAAGCGAGGTCTGCCATGCGTCTCAAGGACAAGATCGCGATCGTGGTAGGCGCCGGCCAGTCGCCCGGGGAGGGCATCGGTAACGGCCGCGCCACGGTGCTGCGCTTCGTTCAGGAGGGAGCCAAGGTGCTCGCCGTCGACAACAACCTCGCCTCTGCCGAGGAAACGGTGGCGATGGCGCGGCAGTCGGGCGGGGAATGTGCTGCATTCGAAGCGGATGTCACCAAAGAGACGACGCTTGCTGCAATGGCGGAAGCCGCGCGGCGACGGTGGGACCGCATCGATGTGCTGCACTACAACGTTGGCGTGAGCATTGCCGGCGGCGACGCGCCGCTCGCCGAAATAAGCGAGACAGCAGTCGATCGCATCATGACGATCAATTTGCGCGGCGCGATCATGGCCTGCAAGCACGTCTTGCCGATCATGCGCGCGCAGCGCTCGGGAGTGATCATTACGATCTCGTCGGTCGCCGCTTGGGAGCAGTATCCCAATGTTGCTTACAAGGCGAGCAAGGCGGCAATGATCGCCTTCACTCAACAGATCGCCATCCAGAACGCGGAGTTCGGGATTCGCGCCAACGTCATCCTGCCGGGACTGATGGATACGCCCATGGCCGTCGATACCCGCGCCCGCGCGAGCGGAAAAAACCGTGCCGAGGTGGCGGCCTCCCGCGATGCGCGAGTGCCGCTACGTCATAAGATGGGTACGGCTTGGGACGTGGCCAACGCAGCGCTCTTTCTCGCATCCGATGAGGCGAATTTCATCACCGGTATCGCGCTCCCGGTCGATGGGGGCGCCCTGGTCCACATCAATTGAGCGCTCCGCGGTTGCAACCAACTGCCTGCACCACGATTAGGGCGCATTCCGCAGCCATAGAGGAACTCGGGACCATCGTAGGCGAGGGGCATTCGAGGTGGCACCCCCACATGCATCACAGCACGATAAGCCTTGGCCCGCGCGCGTGACACTGATCGCGCTCGCGATCGGCGGGCTGTTGGTGGAGTTATCGGCGTGCTCGTCGGCGGGCGACAATCAGCTCACGTTCTTCGCCGAGCCCGGCATATATCGGTACCACAGCTGCGATCAGATCGCGAATATTCGAAAGTATTGGTCGACGCGTGAGCAGGAATTGAAAGAGCTGATGGCCAAGGCTGAGAAGAGCACGGGCGGCGCAGTGATCAACGTGATCGCCTATCAGACCGATTACGTCAACGCCAGGGAACAGGTCGGAGTGCTTGACGCAGCCGCGCGCTCGAAGAATTGCAAGACACCGGAGAACTGGAGCAGCAGTTCGAGCATCCGGTGAGGCAGCCGCAAGGCGCTCGCAGCTGGAGCTTCGTCGCGCGCTGTTGCATGGCTTAACCGAAACGCTTGCGCGCGAGTTCTGCGCCCCTACCAAGCGCCGCTAACTTGCCAAAAGCGATATCCCACCGCATTGGCGCCATGCCGCAATT
>DASQXF010000283.1:0-3966 GCA_035639895.1 Xanthobacteraceae bacterium | reverse complement strand
ATGCATTACGGCGAGGTCGAGCACCGCTCGATCTATGGCGAAGCCACGCCCGAGCAGGCCAAAGAGTTGCACGAGGAAGGGATCGAGTTCCACCCGCTGCCCGTGCTGCCCGACGAGCGCAACTAGGTTCTCCGCGCGCAGTGGCGCCGGCGACAGTCATGCGGTGCCGGGCTAGTCGCTCGCATCACCGCATGGCACCGCGCTGCCGATCGTCAATGCGCCCACAACAAAAGCGCCACCCCGATCACGATGAGCACGATGCCGAGGGCTTCGCGGCGGGTCATCGCCTGTTTGAACACGAAGCGTGAAATCGCCTGCGCGAACAGCACTTCGACCAGCGCCAGCGTGCGCACGCTGGCGGCGGTGGCGAGCGCGAAAGCGAGGAACCAGAATTGCGAGGCGAGCGCGCCCATGAACCCTGCGAACAGCGACGGACGCCAAGCGCGCACAATGCCGGCGAGCACCTGCGGATCGCGGAGTCGCAGGTAAAGCGACAGCAATATCGACTGCAGCATCAGGCCGGTCACCAGCGTGAGCGTCGCGTCCATGACATAGCTCGGCCCACCGAGGCGCAGGATCGCGCCGCGATAGCCGACCGCGGAAAGCGCGAACATGGCGCCGGCGGCAAGCCCGAGCAGCGTCGCTGTCAAGCTCGACGGCGTTCCCGGCTTGACTGCCATCATGACGACCCCGACGGTGGCAGTGACGATCGCCGCCGCCATGACGGGCGTCACCGCGTCGCCGAGAAAGATGAGACCGAACAGCGCCACCTGTACCGGCTCGGTTTTGATATAGGCGTAGACCACGACAAAGGAGCGATCGTTCATGGCGGCAAGCATCAACGCGGTCGCGCCGATCTGCGTCAGAGCCCCCAAAAGCACCCAGGGCCAAAAGGTGGCTGGCGGCCGCGGCAACTCCTGCCCCAGCGCGATCATCACGGCGGCGAGGAAGACAAGCGCGAATGGAAAGCCAAACAGAAAGCGCACGTGGGTCGCGCCCACGGTGCCGAGCTTGGCGGTGAGCTCGCGCTGCGTGGCGTTGCGCACGGTTTGCGCGGCCGCCGCGATCACGGTGAAGACAGCCCAAAGCCACGAGGGATCGAGCATCGGACGTTCGTCGGACAATCCTAGGCGGGGGCGCGTTCTGCGACCACCATGTAGTTCACGTCCATGTCGGTCGAGAGTTGCCAGCGGTCGGCGAGGAGATTGTAAATCACCCCGGTCTCGTCGATGACACGCAGCCCATGGCGCTCGAGCGCGGCCTCGAGTTCGTTCGGCGTCACGAATTTTTCCCATTGGTGAGTACCGCGCGGCAACCAGCGCAGCACGTATTCGGCGCCGACGATCGCCAAAGCGAAACTTTTGAGGGTGCGGTTGAGCGTCGCCGTGATCATGAGCCCGCCGGGGCGAACCATCTCCGCGCAACGGCTGATGAAGAGGCCAAGATCCGCAACGTGCTCGACCACTTCCATGGCAAGCACGACGTCGAAGCGCTCGCCTTCGTCCGCCAGCGCTTCGGCCGTGGTCGGCCGATAGTCGACCACCAGCCCGCCTTCGGCGGCATGCAACTTCGCCGCTTCGACATTGGTCTGCGAGGGATCGGCACCCACAACCGCGGCTCCGAGGCGCGCCAACGGCTCGCTCAGAATGCCGCCGCCACAGCCGATGTCGAGCACGCGCAGGCCGCCGAGGGCGTCGAGCCGCCGCTCATCGCGCTCGAAATGCCGACACGCGGACGCTTTGATGAAAGCGAGCCGCACCGGGTTGAACCTGTGCAGCATGGCCATCTTGCCACGCGGATCCCACCACTCGGTGGCATACGCCGAAAACCGCGCGACCTCCGCGGCGTCGACGGTTGAACCGGGTTTGATCCTGCCCGCCATCGATCTTCTCCAAAGCCGCGGTTGCGGCCATGCGGCTTCCCCCGGTATGTATACGCGCCTTTTCGCGCGAGGGCTTGCCGCAAGGCGGGAGCGCGCCTCGAGTTAAGCCGGAGATCCCGCGAGCCCGTCATGGCCCGCCTGGTTATGAAATTTGGCGGCACCTCGGTTGCCGATATCGAGCACATCCGCAATGTCGCGAAGCACGTCAAGCGCGAGGTCGGCGCCGGCCACGAGGTAGCGGTCGTGGTCTCGGCCATGGCCGGGACCACCGATCGGCTGGTGGGCTGGTGCCAGGAGGCCGCCGCCTTGCATGACGCGCGCGAATACGATGCCGTCGTGTCCTCGGGCGAGCAGGTGACCGCCGGCCTGCTGGCCATCGTACTTGAGGGAATGGGGGTCAATGCCCGCTCGTGGCAGGGCTGGCAGCTGCCGATCCTGACCTCCAATGCCCATGCCGCGGCGCGCATCCTCGACATCAATGGCGCGGAACTTGTCAAACGCTTCAAGGAGCGCCACGAGGTGGCCGTGCTCGCCGGTTTCCAGGGCATGCACCAGGAGACAAGCCGCATCACCACTCTCGGGCGCGGCGGATCAGATACCTCCGCGGTCGCGATCGCGGCAGCCATTGCGGCCGAGCGGTGCGACATCTACACCGACGTCGACGGTGTCTACACCAGCGACCCTCGCGTCGTGCCGCGGGCGCGACGATTGGAACGCATTGCCTACGAGGAGATGCTGGAGCTCGCTTCGCTGGGCGCCAAGGTGATGCAGGTGCGCTCGGTCGAGCTCGGAATGGTGCATAATGTGCGCATCTTCGTGCGGTCGAGCTTCGAAAAGCCCGAGGATATCGACCCGCACGACACGCCGCCCGGAACACTCATTTGCGGCGAGGAGGAGATCGTGGAACAGCAGGTGGTCACCGGTATCGCCTTTTCGAAGGACGAGGCGCAGATCTCGATTCGGCGCGTTCAGGACAAGCCCGGCGTCGCGGCTGCCATCTTCGGCCCGCTCGCCGAGGCCAATATCAACGTTGACATGATCGTGCAAAACGTCTCCGGGGATGGCGCGACAACCGACCTGACGTTTACCGTCCCTGCCTCCGATTATCAGCGGGCGACCGAAACGCTGATCAAGGCCAAACACGAGGTCGGTTACGAGCGCGTCGATGGCGCAAACGACGTTGCGAAGATATCGGTGATCGGCATCGGCATGCGCAGCCACGCCGGGGTTGCGGCGAAGGCGTTCAAGGCGCTGGCGGAAAAGGGCATCAACATCCGCGCCATCACCACCTCCGAGATCAAGTTCTCGCTGCTGATCGACGCCAATTACACCGAGCTCGCGGTGCGCACGCTGCATAGTCTCTATGATCTGGATAAATGAGCCGCTCGATTTGTGGATGCACTGCCGCGCCGGCGCGAGATGCCGCCTCTCGCCGAGCTGACTTATGCCCAAACAGACCATCTCGTACGCGCAGCGCTTCGAGGACCTCTACCTCATGCGCTGCTTCGGCGCTCGCAGCGAGGGGTTCTATATCGACGTCGGGTCCGGACACCCGGTTTACGACAACGCGTCGTTTGCGTTCTATCTCAAGGGTTGGCACGGCGTCACGGTGGAGCCAAACCCCTCGCTCGCGCGTCTGAGCAGAGCAGTCCGACCGCGCGATCGGCACGTCGAGGCCCTTCTCGGCGCGAGCATCGGCGAAACCACCTTTTACCTCGTGAATGATTTCCATGGCCTTTCGACCATGATCGAAAGCCATGCCCGCGCCGCGCAAACGCAATTCGGGAAATCCTCTCAGGCGCTTGCCATGCCGGTCACGACGCTGAATGAGGTTTGCCGGGAGCATGCGCCGCCCACGTTCGAATTCCTCAAAGTGGACGTGGAAGGCGCCGAGCACGAAGTGCTGCTCAGCGGCGATTGGCAAAGCTTTCGCCCGAAGGTGGTGGTGGCCGAAGCGCTTGCGCCCTATACGTTGGCGCCGGCTTGGCCGGCATGGGAGCCGTTTCTAGCAAAACACGGCTATCGCTACGTCTGGTTCGACAGCCTCAACCGTTATTACCTCGCCGAGGAGGCGAGCGAACTCG
>DASQXF010000282.1:0-3056 GCA_035639895.1 Xanthobacteraceae bacterium | reverse complement strand
CACGCCTTGCGAGAAGCAGGTGACGGTGTTCGGCGTGACACGAAACAGATCGAAAAAATGCGCAACATCGGCCCGCGGCAGCTGGGTGATTTTTGCTGTCGCGGCGAGGTCGGGGGCGATCGCGCGCGCCCGCGCCAGGGTATTTTCGAAGCCGCGGGTGTTCGCGTCGATATAGCGATAGTCGAGCGCGCACAGATCGGCGAGATACGCCAGCAGCCCACAGAACAGCGCGCTATCCATTCCCGGTGCAATCGGCAGGTAGAGATCGGCATCCTCGGCGGTCGCGGTGCGGCGGGGGTCGATGACAACGATCTTCGCGCCCCGCGCGCGCTTGTTCTCGACCATGCGCTGAAACAGCACCGGGTGGCACCAGGCGGTGTTCGAGCCGACCAGGACGAGAAGGTCGGCATGGTCGAGATCCTCGTAGCAGCCGGGCACGGTATCGGCGCCGAAGGTCCGGATGTGGCCGGCAACCGAGGAGGCCATGCACAGGCGTGAATTGGTGTCCACGTTCGCCGACCCGATGAAGCCCTTCATCAGTTTGTTGGCGACGTAGTAATCCTCGGTCAGAAGCTGGCCGGAGAGGTAGAAGGCGATCGCATCGGGCCCGTGCCGCGCGCGGATCCGTTCCAATCCGGACGCGACCCGATCGAGCGCAACCGCCCAGTCAACCCGCGCAAGGTTTCCGTCCGCCTGCCGCAGCATGGGGTAGAGCAGACGTTCGCCAAGCCCGAGCGTCTCGCCGAGCGCCGAGCCCTTGGAGCAGATCCGGCCGAAATTCGCGGGATGATCTGGATCACCGGTGATCGCCGCGCCGCCGTATCCATCGGGCCGGGCCAGCAATCCGCAGCCTACGCCGCAATAGGGGCAGGCGGTGCGCACGGCCGGCGGCTCGGGCCAGGGCGCGTTCATGGCCGCGCGCTGCAGCGCATTGATGTGAATTGGACGTAGCGAGAGCGCCGAACTCGGTCCGCTCCCTCCCCACAAGGGGGAGGGGAGACCACCGAGTTCGCGGCGCCGTAGCGCATGAAGGTCACCGAAATTGCTCTCTACGCTGCCGCGCGCATCGCGAGGCCCTGTCCGAACGCGAGCTCGTCGCGCAACCGCTCGATCGATGATCCCGAGCGAATGAGTTCGAGATACCAAGGACCGTCGCCGATATCGCCGAACAGGACCGCGCCGATGAGAACGCTATTCGCGATGACGAGCTTCTTGTAGACGCCGAAGCCCGGATCGCTCAGCAGAATCTCTTCGGCGCCTGGCGTGGCCGCAAGGAAATCGCCGGCGGAAAACACGTTGACCCCGGCCACTTTCAAATTGGTGGCGAGCACGCTTCCGCGATAGTTTGCGCTCTCGCCGGCAAGGCGCTGCGCCAGTACCTGCGCCTGCTCGTAGGCCGGCTCGACCAGGCCGTAACAGAGCCCGCGATGCTCGGCGCACTCGCCGATCGCGTGGATACCGGCAACGCTCGTCTCGAGATGGTCATCGACGGCAATGCCACGATCGACCTTGAGGCCCGCGGCCCGCGCCAGCTCCGTATTCGCCCGAATCCCGACTGCGACGACCACCGCGTCGGCGGGAATGATCGAGCCCTCCCGCAATTCGACCGCCTCGACGCGGCCTTTGCCTATGATGCGCACGCTCTCGGCTTTGAGGCGCACGGCAATTCCCTTGGCTTCCACCGCCTGCCTGAGCATCCGCGCCGCGGCCGCATCGAGCTGGCGCTCCATGAGCCTGTCCATGAGATGCAGGACCGTGACTTGCGCACGCGCTTTGGCGAGTCCGTAAGCAGCTTCGAGCCCGAGAAGGCCGCCGCCGATGACGACGACTGGTCCACGGGCAGCTTTGGCGATGGTGTTTACATCGTCGATGTCGCGGAACGTGAAAACGCCCGGCAGATCCATTCCGGGAATACGGAGCTTGATCGCCTGGGAGCCGGTCGCAAAGACGAGCTTGGAGAAGGGAAGCTTCCGCCCGTTCCATAAGGTCACATTGCGTGCCACGGGATCGACCGCGGTCGCGCGCATGCCATAGCGCAGCGTCACACCGCGGTCGCGCCACCACCGCGCGGGCTTGAGCTCGATGTCGGAGAAGCCGACCTCCTGCGCCAGCAGCGCCGACAACAGGACGCGATTGTAGGCGAGCCTCGGCTCGTCTCCGATCACTGCAACGGCATAGCGGCCGAGCGCCTGCTTGGCCAGTTCCTCGACGAAACGCGCCGCGGCCATGCCATTGCCGATGACGACGAGAGGCTCGCTCATCGCTTTCCTTTAAGGCTTGCGGAATGCGCGGCGCTGCGCTCGGCCGTATCGCGCTCGCTTGTCGAGCAGGGCGGCTCTCGATCGCCATCGTCCTCGATGGTGATACGGCGCAGGCCGTTTCAAGTTGCGTGCCACTCGCCCCGCGGACTAATTCCATCTATTTCAGGCGGTTGGAGGTATGCGGCCGAGGTTGCCGCAAATCGCTTGCTGCACATTCGGTGCGCGCTGCGCCCATCGTTTGTGCAGGGCTTGGCCGCGCGTTTACGGTCGATGGATGGTGGCGGCGGCGCGGCTGAAGCTGCGACGGCCGCGCTTGAGACCGAACAAAGGCTGCGCCAACTCGGCCACCGCCATGGCCGGATCGCGGCTGTCCAGGACGACAAGGTCGGCGGGATGGTTCACCGCCACGCCGTAATCCGGCGTATTCATCAGCCGCGCCGGCAACGTCGTAATCATATCGAAGCAGGCGCGCAGATCTGCCTCACGGCCGATCTGCGCAATGTTGGCATAGAGGTTCGCCATGCGGATGAGCGAGCAATCGCCGAACGGCGTGAACGGATTGAGCACGTTGTTCGTCGCAAGCGAGCAGGTCACGCCCTGACCGAGCAGCCGATGCACGGGCGCGACCCCGCGCGGCACGTGGAGATGGCGATCACGCCCCATCAGGAACACGTCGGTCGCCGGCAGCACCGTCACGGCGACGCCGGAATCCGCCAGAAGCCGGCCGATCTCGGCAAGACGGGAATGATCGATCGCGGAAAGTTTCGTGACGTGACCAACCGCCACGCGGCCGCC
>DASQXF010000281.1:0-4092 GCA_035639895.1 Xanthobacteraceae bacterium | reverse complement strand
GATGCGCGAGAGGTGTCGCGGATCCGTAGCGGATACTGCGAAACCGCGGCGGCGTCGGGCCTGCCGTTCGAACGCGATCAGCGCGATGACGATCAGCAGCATGAGGCACGCCATCTGTGCCGCACCGGCGAGGCTTCCGCGATTGAGCCAGGTGGTGAAGATCGACAGCGTCAACGTCTGCACGCCGAGATACTCGCTGGCGCCGATGTCATTGAGCGTTTCAAGCAGGGCAAGCGAGACGCCAACCGTGATCGCCGGCCGCGCCAGCGGCAAACTGATGCGCCGTGCCAGTTGCAACGCAGATGCGCCGAGCATCCGCGCGGGCTCGACGAACAATGCGCTCTGGGTCTGAAACATCGCCCGCGCGGCGAGATAAACGTAGGGATAGAGCACGAAACCGAACAGGAGAATCGCACCCTCGAGCGAACGGACATTAGGGAACCAATAGTCGGCGGCGGAGCGCCAGCCGAAAACCGTCCGTAGCGCCGATTGGACGGGTCCGACGGCGTCGAGAATGTCGACATAGACGTAAGCCACGATGTAGGTCGGGATCGCAAGCGGCAGCGGCAGCAGCCAGCTCAGGGCATCACGCCCGGGGAAAGCGCAGGTGGTGACCAGCCAAGCGGTGCTGGCGCCGATGATGATCGTCACCGCCGCGACGCCGGCCAGGAGCAGTGCCGTCTTCACGAGTGCCGCGGGAATGACATAGCGCGCGAGGTGAGGCCAGAGGTCGCCGGTTTCTCCGAATGCAAGGACGATCAGGCTGCCCAGCGGCGCGGTCGCCAGGAGCGCCGACGCGACCGCCATCGCGCCGAAGACAAGCGTTTGCCAGCGCATAAGAAAGGGCCGGCCCTCGATCCAGGATGGGCCGGCCCGCGGTTGGGCATCGATCATCAGGTCAGTTGTCGAACCCGACCTTGTCCACCAGGTTTGCCGCTGCCTTCTTGTGATCCGCAATCTTGGAGATTGCGATCGTGTCGGGATTGAGCTTGCCGTAGCTCGCAATGGTGGAATTGAGCGCGATGCCAGCTTGCACCGGATATTCGTAGTTGGTGTCGGCGTACATGTGCTGCGCCTTCTCGCCGGCCAGCCATTCGATGAGCTTCATGGCGTTCGCTTTGTTCGGAGCATTTTTGGCGAGCACCACGCCCGATATGTTCACGTGGGTGCCCCCGCCCTGGAAGGTGGGCAGGATCACCTTGGTGGCATCAGCCCAGGCCTTCTTGTCGGGCTCGTTGTTGTTCATCAGCGCCCAGTAGTAGGTGTTGCCGATGCCGAGGTCGCACTTGCCGGCCGCCACGTCGCGCGCGGTTTCGCGGTCGCCGCCCGAAGGCTTCTGCGCGAGATTGGCCTTGAGGCCCTTGAGCCATTCCTCGGTCTTGGCTTCGCCGTGATGGGCGATGAAGGCCGCGAACAGCGCGTTGTTGTAGATGTGCTGGCCCGAACGAATGCAGATCTTGCCCTTCCATTTCGGGTCGGCGAGCTCCTCGTAGGTGAGGGCGGTCTGCGGGACGCGGTCCTTGGAGGCATAGACCACACGTGCGCGCATGGAGATTCCGTACCAGTGCCCCTCGGGGTCGCGATATTGGGGCGCCACGACCTTGTCGAGCAGATCGGACTTGATCGGCTGCGTGATCCCTGCTCGAACCGCATCCTCAAGCCGCCCGATATCGACGGTGAGCAGCACGTCCGCAGGGCTGTTGACGCCCTCTGCCTTGATGCGTTGCTCGAGGCCCGAGCTTGCGGAGATGACGTTCACCTTGGTGCCGGTGTCCCTGGTGAAGGCATCGAACAACGGCTGGATGAGCTTGCTCTCCCGGTAAGTGTAGACATTGACCTCGCCCGACTGGGCGAGCGCAGGGCCGGTAGCAACGATTGCACTCGCGACCGCCGCACCACGCGCGAACGCGCAAGCGATTTTCATGGCAAATCCTCCATCGCGACTTTCGCTTGAGGTAGGCGGCGGAGCGGGCCGGCGTCAAATGAATTAGCGCCGCATCTTCAATATCTTGGAGTAATTCTAGAGTGCGCCTCGGTTAGAACCATTCGAAATAAGTACATTATTCATTGATCGCGCGGAGCGATCGCGTTCGCGCGGGGCGGCCCGTAGTCCGAACGAAGGAGCGGCCCTCAGCGCACCGCGCGAGGAGTCCTCGGCGAGAGGACTGCGATCTCCGCAATCAGTTTCTTGATGATGGCGCGACCGAACGAGTTGAAGTTCTCGGCGACGAGCACGAAGGCGCCGGGGCCGCCGATGACGTTGTCTTGGTAGTATTTCTCGAGCCCGCCAGGCGGGTTGGTATGCTCCGCATTCCACGGCACCGGCCGCTCGCTCAGGATCACAAGACCATTGATGACAACTCCCTTGGCGACCACTTCGTCGCGGGCAAGTTTCACGTCGCGACCGGCATTATTGGTGCCATCGCCCGACACGTCGATAGTGCGGCGCGCACTCTCGAAAGGCGCGCGCTCCAACTGAGCGGCGGCGAACTCGATCCCGCCGCTGATCGAAGTGCGGTCGGCGAATGAGCGCGGCAATTCCAGGAGTTGATCGCCGAATTTGCGTGCCGCGTCCTGGCCGTCGACGATGGTCCAATCGATCACGAGCTTCTGTGCGCCGAAGCCCGACCATTCGACAAAACAAAGCGCGATGCGTTGCTGCGGGCCGGATTTGATCGCGTCCAGCACGTGCGGATCGGAAATCGCGGCCGCATAGCCCTCGCGCTGTAGCAGGAACTTAGGATGGTCGACGCTGCGCGACACATCCGACGCCAGCACCAGCAGCAGATCGACTTGCTCGGCGGCAAAAGCAACCGGCGGCTCAAGCGGGAGCAGCGCGCTTAGCGCCAGCACGCATCGAAGAAACGTGCGCCTCCCGAGCCGGATCATGCGGTCCTCCATGGCATCGCCTTCGCCAATATCGTGCGGAGCCTTAAAGCCGTGTCACAGGATAGCCTATTCCGGCTGCCTTGCGGATGGGAGGGGCGGGCGTCATCAACTGGTGTCCGCGTATGGGGCGACAGGGGAAAACGAGTCCTATCTTTACTTCTTTCTCGCGAGGACGTCTTCACGCTGCCAGCGTCCGCATGATGGAGTAGAGCGCCGATTGACCTTCGAATCCGATGCCCGGCCGCTCGGACAGCGTGATATAGCCGTGGTCCAAATTCGCGTCATCGGCAAAGCCGCCGAAGGGCCCGAATACGCCGGGATAGGATTCCGCGCCGCCGAGTCCGAAACCAGCGGCAATGGCGAGCGCCATCTGGTTGCCGCCATGCGGGAACAGGGCGCTGCGCGGCCAACCGTGCCGCTCGAGCATGGCGACGGTACGTGCGTATTGCACGATGCCGTAGGCCTGTGGCGGGTCGATCTGGATGACGTCGTTGCGATCCGGGCGCAAACCGCCGAAGCGAACGAGGTTCTCCACGTCTTGCGTTGAAAAGAGGTTTTCGCCGGTTGCGAGCGGCGCCTCATAGCGGGCTGCAATGTCCGCGAGCAGGGCAAAATCGAGTGGATCGCAGGGCTCCTCGAACCAGCGCAGCCGGAGCGGCGTGAGTGCTTGCGCGTAGGCGAATGCCTCCTCGCGTCCGAATTTTGCGTTGGCATCGACCGCAAGCTGCGCGTTTGCCGGCAATGTCGCCTGGACCGCTTCAACCCGACGCACGTCCTCGGCGAGCGGCAGCCCTCCAACCTTCATTTTCACCATGGTGTAACCGGCATCGAGATGGCGACACATCTCGTCCTGCAGATCCTTCACGGTCTGGCCCGGTGCGTACCAGCCGCCGCCCACATAGCAGAACACCCTATCGGCAACTCTGCCGCCGTTGTAGCGCTCGGCCAGCAGCCGATGGAGCGGCTTCCCCGCAATCTTGGCCACAGCATCCCAGACCGCCACCTCGATCGTGCCCACAGCAATCGAACGCTCGCTGTGCCCGCCGGATTTTTCCCGCTGCATCATGGCGGCGAGAATGTTTGCGGGATCGAAGTTCTCGTGTTTCTCGTCGAGCAAGGAACGCGGATCGGCGGAAAGGATCCGCGGGATGAAACGTGCCCGCATCGCTGCGCCGCAGGCGTACCGACCGGTCGAGTTGAAGG
>DASQXF010000280.1:0-5828 GCA_035639895.1 Xanthobacteraceae bacterium | reverse complement strand
GGGTGCGCGGCGATGAAGTCGCCGACCGGGTTTGCCGCCGCATACATCACGATCATGGCGATGACCACGGCGGCAATCATGACCTCAAGATCTTCGGCCATGCCGATCGCGGTGAGGATCGAATCGAGCGAGAATACCAGGTCGATCGCTACGAGCTGAACCACGATCCAGGTGAATGCTTGGGGAGCGGCGGGCGCGTCGGCCGGGCTGTCGGACGCCTCCACTTCGCCGTGAATTTCATGCGTCGCCTTGGCGATCAAAAACATGCCGCCGCCGATGAGAATGATGTCGCGCCACGATATGCCCATTCCGAAGATGCTGAAGAGCGGTGGCGTGAGATCCTTGAGCCACGTTAGCCCGGCGAGCATGATCACGCGGAAGATGAACGCCAGCGATAGCCCGATCAGGCGTGCGCGGCGGGCCTTGTTCTCGGGGACGCGGGAGGTGAGGACGGAGATGAAGACCAGATTGTCGATGCCGAGCACGATCTCGAGCGCGGTGAGCGTGACAAGCGCGGCCCACGCATGCGGGTCCGTAAGCAGCGACAAAGCGTGCATTCAGCGTCTCTCGGCTAGCCCGACACCGAGAAAATATAAGGCGATCACCACAAGGCCGCCTGCGACCCAAGGTCCGGGAGCGAGGCCCTCCAGTACGGCGATCAGGGCGAGCACGGACCAGAGGATCAACCCGATGATATTCAGCATCCGCAAGCGTGTGACCCGCAGGGGATGGAGGAACTTGAACGGCACGAAGCTCAGTACGGCGAGACCAGCGACAATAATCGCCGCGAGTGCCGGGGCAGGTTTGAGCAGGAAGAGGTAGAATGCGGCCACGTTCCAGAGCGCCGGAAATCCGCGAAAGTAGTTGTCGGCGGTTTTCATCTGCCGGTCGGCGAAATAGAGCGCGCCGCTGACGACGATCACGACCCCTGCCGGCAGCGCCAGCAGCTCTGGCAGGAGTCCGCCCGCGGCGATCGCATAGGCCGGCACGAAGACATAAGTGGCGAAATCGACGACGAAATCGAGTACGTCGCCGGACCAGCGCGGGAGCACCTCCGCGACTTTGAGCCATCGGGCGATGGTGCCATCGATGCCGTCTACAATAAGGGCAATGCCCAGACACAGGAACATCGCCGCCCACTGGCCGCGCGCCGCATAGAGAAGCGCCGCCAGCGCAAGCGCTGCGCCTGCGGCCGTGAAGATGTGCACCGCAAAGGCGCGGGCGCTGATGAACATGCAACCCCCGATCTTGACGCGCGCAACGTCAGCGCCCGCCGGCAAGATCGGCGGGGCCGATTGACTTAGGGGGTGATCATAGGGCCTTGGTATGCGTTGTCAGCCCGCTCGCTCTCAACATGAGGTAGGTCCCTATTGAGCGGTGAATCTGCGAGCGAACTTGCCACATGAGCAGTCTGACGGCTGAGGTAGTGATTGTCGGCGGCGGCCCGGCCGGCTTGACCGCGGCGATTGCGCTGGCATCGGCCGGGATTGAAACCACGCTGGTTGCCAATGCCGCCGCCTCGGATCTGCGCACCAGCGCCCTCCTCCAAGGTTCGATCAATGCGCTCGAGACGCTGGGCGTTTGGCGCTTTTGCCAGGATCGTGCCGCGCCGTTGCGCGTGATGCGCATCATCGATGATACGAAGCGCCTCTTACGGGCGCGCGAGGTTTGCTTTGCCGCCAGCGAGATCGGGCTCGACGCTTTTGGCTACAACATCGAGAATCGATTTCTCATTGCCGCTCTCGAGGCGCGCACGGGCGAGCTGCCCGCCCTCGCCCGCATTAACGACCAAGCGGTCGCTGTCGAAATCACCGAGGATCGCGTCACGGTACGCTGCAGCGGCGGCGCGGCGGTATCGGGGCGCTTGTCAATCGGCGCCGAGGGCCGTCATTCGTTGTGTCGCTCTGCCGCCGGCATCGAGTTGCGCGGCCGAACCTACCCGCAGACGGCGCTGACCTGCAGTTTTGCTCATCGCCGACCTCATCAGGACACGTCGACAGAATTTCACACTGAATCCGGTCCCTTCACGCTGGTGCCGTTGCCACAGCGGCGTTCGAGCTTGGTCTGGGTGGCCGATCCGGCCGATATCGATCGCCTGTCTACGCTCGCGGATGCGGATATGGCGCTCGAAATCGAGCGCCGCTCGCATTCAATCCTCGGTGCAATCGACGTCGAGCCGGGCCGCGCCGCCTTCCCGCTGGCTGTTGCGACCGCGACGCGATTTGGGGCACGGCGCGTCGTCCTCGTCGGCGAAGCCGCGCACGTGCTTGCGCCGATCGGCGCGCAAGGCCTCAATCTCGGGCTGCGCGACGCTGCGACCATCGGCGAACTCGTTGTCGCCGCCCATCGGGACGGGGACGACGTCGGGGATTTGACCGACCGCTACGACCAAATGCGCCGCGCCGACGCTACCAGCCGGATGCTGACCGTCGATCTCCTCAATCGCAGTCTGCTTTCGGATTTTCTGCCGTTGCAGGGCGCGCGTGCAGCCGCCCTTTTCCTGATGGAGCGCGTCGGCTTGCTGCGTCAGGCTATCATGCGCGAAGGCGTGACGCCGTTGGCCTCTCAGCCGCGCCTGATGCGCGGCGAAGCGCTGTAGGGCACCTTTCGGCGCTCGCAAAAACGGCTTGGCGAGGTCCGGGTGTTCCCCATACCGTAGCAACGACGCCCCGCAAGGAATCTCGAGACATGAAGCTCCCGCGCAACTTCTTCAAGCCGCTGGGGATCGGCGCGCCAGCGCCGCTGCGCGAGCTGCCGATCAAGCTCGAACGCATGATCCATTTCGTGCCTCCGCATATCGAAAAAATGCGCGCCAAGGTGCCGGAGCTGATCGCAGAGGTCGACGTGGTGCTCGGCAATCTAGAGGATGCAATCCCAGCCGATGCCAAGCAGGCGGCGCGAGCAGGTTTCATCGCGATGGCCAAAGCGAACGAGTTCGGCGCAACCGGCCTGTGGACCCGTATCAATGCCCTGAACTCGCCTTGGATCCTCGACGACGTGATCGAAATCGTCGGCGCGGTGGGAGAGAAGCTCGACGTCATCATGCTGCCCAAGGTCGAGGGACCGTGGGATGTCTATTATCTCGACCAGCTCCTCGCCCAACTCGAAGCGAAGCACTCGGTCAGCAAGCCGATCCTGATTCACGCGATACTGGAGACCGCCGAAGGCGTCGACAATGTCGCCGACATTGCCGTCGCATCGCCGCGCATGCACGGCATCAGTCTCGGTCCAGCCGATCTTGCTGCCTCACGGGCGATGAAGACGACGCGCGTCGGCGGTGGACATCCGCAGTACAAGGTCCTCGCCGACGCCATCGCTGGCGGCGGGCCGCGCGCGGCGTTTCAGCAGGATCTGTGGCACTACACCTTAGCGAAGATGGTCGACGCGTGCGCTGCGGCGGGCATCAAGCCGTTCTATGGTCCGTTCGGGGACTTCAACGACGAACAAGCCTGCGAGGCGCAGTTCCGCAATGCCTTCCTGCTGGGCTGCGTCGGCGCTTGGACGCTGCATCCGAACCAAGTGCCGATCGCCAAGCGCGTATTCTCGCCCGATCCGGCAGAGGTTGCTTTCGCCAAGAAAATCATCGATGCCATGCCCGACGGCACCGGCGCGGTCATGATCGACGGCAAGATGCAGGACGATGCAACTTGGAAGCAGGCCAAAGTAATTCTCGACCTCGCCCGCCTGGTCGCAGCCAAGGACCCGGCCATAGCGGCGCGCTACAGCCTTTGACCCTCTGGCGCGGCTTGCAATCCCGCATTATCTCGGTTCGAGCATGAGCAAGACCCGCAGCGCCAAGTTCAAGATCGGTCAGGTGGTGCGTCACCGCGTCTATCCGTTTCGAGGCGTGGTGTTCGACATCGACCCGGAATTCAACAACACTGAAGAATGGTATCAGTCGATTCCGGCCGAGGTCCGCCCGCGCAAGGATCAGCCGTTCTATCATCTGTTCGCGGAGAATGCGGAGACCGAATACATCGCCTACGTCTCCGAGCAGAACCTGTTGCCGGACACCTCCGGCAAGCCGGTCCGCCATCCGGATGTCCCCAAGGTCTTCGTGCAGGACGAGTCCGGCGACTACCGGCCACGCAATTCACTGCTCAATTGAGCGCAGACGGATGCGCTAGTCACAAGGAAAAGAGGCGCGCCTGAGCGCGCCTCTTTCTCTCCAAATCTGATGTGACCGTTATCGCGTCGGCGCGGGTGGCACTGCCGACTGCGGGCCGGGCTGCTGGCCCTCGAGCTTCTTGCGCGCCTCCTCGGCCCGCTTCTGCAGCTCTTCCTGGAGCTGCTTCTGCTGCTCCTCAAACTTCTTCGGATCGGTCGGCGGACCGTCGTAGGCCTTGGCGAAATCCTGGAGCGGGAGCACGAGACTGATGGGCTGGCCCGCACCGTTGATCCCCTGGACCACAAGCCCCTGCCCCTTCTTCAGCTTGCCGATGAGTTCACCGCTCGCTTCGTAGTCCGCCATACAGCCGTTGTTGAAACAGATAACGTAGGGCCCCGTCATGGGCTGGCCGTTGTCGACGATCACGCGCGTCCCGGGCTGGAGCGACATGCCCAGCGGCAAGGTGACGCGAAGCACTTTTTTCGGGTCGTTTTCTGGCTCGATCAGCACGGCCGCGACCACGGGCATGCCCGATTCCACGCGGCCATCTTTGCCGGTGAAACACACCTGCTTAGCATTGGCCTCTTGGCCTTTCAGGCAGAACTTGGTCCACGGTGAAAAGATGAGCTGCGGCTGCTCGGCCTGGGCCTGTGGCTGTTGCTGTGCCTGCGGAGGAGCGGTCTCGGCCGGCTTGGGTGCCGCCTTAGGCGCCGCCTTGGGAGCGGCCTTGGGAGCGGCCGGGGCCGCGGGTGCTGGAGTGGCCGGCGGAGCTTGGGCGAACGCCGTAGAGCCGATCAATGCGGTGAGCATGGTCGTTGCCGTCGCCAAGGCGAACGCGCATGCGGCCGGCCGAGCCGGCGCAAAAATCAACCGATGATCCATCGACAGATCCTCTTGCTGACCGTTCTCCCAGCGCACGCCGGAACGGTTGCCCCCGCATTGAGGCTGTGTCGGCACCAAATGCGGCAGGAGCGTGACGGTATCTGCTTGTTGGACCGATTTCGCCCGTCCGGTGAGCCATAACGTCGCCGCCTTATAGTACGAAATGTCACCATAACAGGTCGAATGGCCTCGAATTCCCGGCCGAGCTGCCCCGGCTCGCCCGTTCCGTGGAAATCTTTTCCGGACTCGCGTTACCGCCGTGAGCTTTTTCCTCAGCATCATCCGCCCGCGCTGGCCGCATCGCCAGGCTGCCTGCCGCGCGTTGCTTGGCCTTGCCATTTCGAGCGGCTGGGCCATGCCGACCGAGGCGCCCGCCGGCGAAGCCCGGCACGCCATGGCCATGCATGGCGCGCCAGCCTGGCCCGAGGGCTTCAGCCGCTTGCCCTACGCCAATCCCACCGCGCCCAAAGGCGGCCGCCTGGTCCAGGGCGTGCTCGGCACGTTCGACAGCCTCAACCCGCTCATCGTCAAAGGAATCGCTCCACCGTCGATTCGTGGCTACGTGGTCGAAAGCCTGATGGCGCGTGGCTATGACGAGCCGTTTACGCTTTACGGATTGATCGCACGCAAAGTCGAGACCGACGCGCAGCGCAGTTACGTCACCTTCCACCTCGACCCGGCTGCGAAGTTTTCCGACGGCAAACCTGTCACAGCCGAGGACGTGATCTTCTCGTGGCAGCTCCTGCGCGAGAAGGGCCGGCCGAACCACCGCACCTACTACGCCAAGGTCGCCAAGGCCGAAGCACTCGGCGAGCAGGCCGTGCGCTTCGACCTCTCC